>NZ_JARVRI010000046.1:0-1117 GCF_030209785.1 Arthrobacter sp. efr-133-TYG-120 | reverse complement strand
CCTCGCCGCCCAGGACCACGGGGATGATGTCGGCGTCGCAGGCCAGTTTGCGCACCGTGGCGGCCGGGACGGGCCCGGTGAACGTGAAGGACCCGGTGCCCGAGCCCTGCCGGGGACGGTCGGACAGGGCGGGCTCGCCGACTTCTGAAGATGGCCCGGACGGCCAGGCTTGACCGGACTGAGAAGATTGCCCGTCCTGTGAAGCTTGCCCGGTCTGCGGATCCCGGCGGTCCTGGGGGAAGAGGTCGCGGTGGTCGATGGTGGCCAGGATCTGCGGGCGGTGGCCGCCCGTGGCAGGCAGGGATCCCGCGGCCAGGGCGATCTTGCAGGCGCCGACCAGACCGTCCAGGAGCTTCTGCGCCCGCGACCGCCGGTCCGGCGCCCCGGCACTCCCGGACGACTCGCCGGATGGTCCCCCGGACGAATCGCCGGAAGGCTCCGCGCAGACCTGAGCTGTGCCCTGGGTTGCGGTGCCTTCGGGGATCCGGTTCCGGGGGTTGGTGGCGGTGTTCATGACCGTGAGCAGGTGTTCGTATTGCTCGGTGGTGGCGAAGATCTCCACATGCGCCAGGCCGTGTTTGGGGCGGCGCAGGAACGCTCCTTGGTGGTGGCGGAGGGATTCTTCGGACGGTTCCGGTCCGTCCTGGTCGATCGCCTCTACCCAGCGCCGGGCCACCCTGGCCAGGAAGTCCTGGTCGTTTTCCTCCGCAGTGCGGGCCAGGGCGTATTCCATCTCCGTGGCCTTCTCCGGGCTGCACAACGGACGCACCTTCGCCACGGCCATCGTGATGATCCCGGCCGAGCGGGACCCGATCACCCCGGACGCCAGCGCCGCGGCCGTTTCCCCGTGCCGGGCAGGGACCGTTTGCCCGGTGAGGCTCCGGCCCGGCAGCAGCTCCCGGGCGAGGGCGAGCCGGCGCCCGGCCTCGGCGGCACCGATCCGCAGCAAGGACCGCAGGTGCTCGGCCGTGGACCTGAACTCCCCGCCCCGGGCGCTCATGCCGGCGGCACCAACTTGTGCGTCCTCCTGGCCCGCCGTGGTCCCGGACGTCCAGCCCGCGCCGGCGCCCGGATCCACGCCGGCGGCCCAGCCCGTGGTCCAGCCCTGCCGGCTGAC
>NZ_JARVRI010000036.1:0-225076 GCF_030209785.1 Arthrobacter sp. efr-133-TYG-120 | reverse complement strand
CCACGCCGCCAGGGTTCCCTGGCCGAGCGAAGCGAGGTTAGGGAGGCGGTGGGGACTAGCCCGGGAAGGAGGGGTCTACCGGACCCTTGAGTTGCAATTCCCAGCCGTTGCCCACCCGTTGGAACACGCCTGCGCCCGACTGTCCGAAAATCTGCTCGGGTCCGTTGCCCGCGCTGATAGTCGTCAGGTTTGGCCATGCCGGCAACAGCTGCGGCTGGCTCGATGTCAAGGACAACAGCTCGGGAACCACGTTCTCCGTTGACGAAGCTTTCATCACCGCGACTGTCGTGGAATTGACCCAGACCCCTTGATCAACAGGGGCGGAAGAGAACAAGGTTATGGGTGCAGTCAGGTCTTTGGGGGTGCCGTCAGGATTGCGGACAATTCCGGTCACCTGCACCGATGATTTCCCGTTCATCTCGGAGATCACCAGTGCGCGCGTCCCTTCGCGGGATATCCGGAAGTCCCTCACGACGCGCCCTGCCAACCATGCCGGCGCCATCGTCACCGTGGGGACGGGCTGTCCAAGAGGAACGTTGGACGGTTTGAACGCCACCACCTCGGTGGCACCGTTGGCTCCTGGACCTGCCGTCCAGACCCAGTCCTGCGGGCTGAAGGACGGATGGCTCAGGGTTGTCCTGGTTGTCAGTTGACGGGCGGGTAGGCCGGGAATCATCGAATACAGGCTGGTTCCGGCACTGTTGAGGAAGGCCACGGCCTGGGACGTCGGGGACTCGGCGGGAGCGCTAGGGTTCAGTCCGGCCACCGGCTGCATGTCCGGGAGGGCCGAGACCCTGTTGTTCTCGTAGCGGACGAGTTCGTTGTTACTGACGGCGATTTGGCGCGCGGGAGCATTCTTCTCAAGCACGGGCGGCAGGACCGAGCCGTTGTCCTCCACGCGGACCAGATCCTGGTCGGCACGCAACTGAACATTGACCACGTCCGGCTGGCTACGGAAAGTCAGGGTCAGCTGGTTTTGCATCCGCTGCCGGTCCTCGGCAGACGCATCCACGAGTTCCTTGGCGGAAAGGTCCACTTGGGCGGCTCCCGACACCACCGGGACCGACTCCCGGGCCAGCTTCATGCCGGAGGGAAAGGCACTGACAACCGCACCCTGGAGGTAGGGCGCAGGACCGTCGAGCAAGGCGCTGGTCATTGCCTTGACGGTGTTCTTCTTGATGAACCACCGGACGTCCGGAACCGCATAGGTGAAGGTCGGGTCGTAGAAATAGATGGGCTGGGCCGCGTAGATGACTTTGAACGTCTCTTCCGGTATCGCGGTGCCGTCGGGGACCGCCGAGATCCGCCATTCGCCGTCGACCTGTTCCAGGGTCACCGGAATTGTCTCAGTGGTTCCTTCGGGGAACTGCGTCGCAACGCCGTCGGCGTCGACCGCGTAGGCGAGGTCCAGCTGGTACTTGAATTCGTTTTCCACACCGGTCTTGACGACGGTCGCCTTCCGGAAAACGAGCGTGCGCTTGTCGGACTTCCAGCTGACGGACAGCGCCTGCGTGAGGTACTGCCTGGCCACGGCGTAGTCGCCTTCGTAACCGCTGCCTGCACCATAGAAGTCTTCGATGATGGACTCCGGAGTGGCACCGGGGTGGGGCGGCGGCGGGAAGAAAACAGGAGCGTTCGGGTTGCCCGCGCTTTCGTCCTTGCTCTTTCCCACCGGACCAGACCGTGGGATCTGGGCGCAGGAACTAAGGACCACCATGAGGACAGCAAGAACGGCGATCACGGCCCTTAACACGTACGGGCGTCGGGAGAGGTACGGGCGTCGGGAACTCAAGGTGCCGTTCCCCCTTCGGCTTTGCCGTCGTCGTCCTGTCCTGCCGGAGGCAGTACGGCGGGCAGTACGGGAGGCAGTAGTGGCGGCGCCGGCGTGTCTTCCAGCCCCGGGTCCGCGGCGGAACCGCGCTCGAGTGGCGGATCGCCGGCATCCAATACGAGCATCTGGCGCTCAGGAGCGGCGCCCGGCAAATGGATGTCTGCCGGTTCAAGCTGCAACGGTGATTTCACGATGGTGCCACCCCTCTTGAGAGGCAGCGTCAGCCGGAAGTTGGAACCGGATCCCTTGCGCCCCCAAGCTTGCAACCAACCGTTGTGGAGCTTGGTGTCCTCTGCGGCGATGGAGAGTCCCAGTCCGCTGCCACCCGTGGTCCGCGCACGCGCGGGATCGGCGCGCCAGAAACGATCAAAGACCCGCGCGGCTTCTGCCGGGGTCATCCCTATGCCGAAGTCACGCACAGAGATGGCGACTGCCTCTTGGTTGGCGGCAACGGAAACGTGGACCGGTTTCCCCTCGCCGTGTTCGACGGCGTTGAGCAGCAGGTTCCGCAGGATGCGGTCGATCCTGCGGGCGTCCATCTCCACGATGATCCGCTTGTGGCGCGAGGTAAGGCGAACTTCGGAGCCATATTCGGCGGCAACGGGAGAGGCACCGTCGATGACATGGGAAACGACTTGGAAGATGTCCGTCGGCTCGGAGTCCAACACGGCGGCCCCTGCGTCGAAGCGGGAAATCTCCAGCAGATCCGAAAGCAGCGACTGGAAGCGCTCCACCTGGTTGTAAAGCAGCTCGGCGGAACGCTTGTTGATGGGGTCGAAGTCATCGCGGGCATCGAACAACACTTCGGCTGCCATGCGAACGGTCGTGAGCGGTGTCCGCAGTTCATGGGAAACATCGGAAACGAACCGCTGCTGCATCTGGGACAACGTGGCCAGCTGCGTAATCTGCTCCTGCAGGCTCGCGGCCATGTGGTTGAAGGAGGCGCCCAGCCTGGCCACCTCGTCTTCGCCCTTGACCACCATCCGCTCCTGCAACTGGCCTGCGGCCAGCTTCTCGGAGACGACCGCGGCATGGCTCACCGGACTCACGACGTTCCTGGTCACGTACCAGGCAATACCGCCGATCATGAGGATGAGTGCGGCTCCGCCCGCCCACAGCACGTTCTGGATTTCGTCCAGAGTTTGTTGGGCGGTATCCAGGTCGTAGAGGAGATAGAGCTCGTAGACCGTGCCATTGAAGGTGACTTTGTTCCCGACCGCGATCCCGGGGTGGTCCTGGTTGCCGACGGGGAACTCGGTGGAAGCCCAGTACTGGTCCTTGCCCGATTCCTGCACAGACTTGCGAAGGGCCGGAGGAATGACGCGGACCGTCAACTGATCCGAGGCCCGCGATTCCACCCAGCGGTTGCGCGGCTTGGTTTGTTCGGGCATCGCTTCGAAGACGTATCTCCTCTGGATGACCGAGCCGTTGCCTTCCACCGCTTTGAGCGTGTCATAGACAAGTGTGATGACGCTTGATTGGTCGTTGGCCTGTGACCCGTCAAAGGTGTCCTGGACTTGCTTGACGTAGTAGCGGCTTTCGGACTCGGCTTGCTTCAAACGCTCCTGGAAAAGGTTGTTCGCTATTTGGTTCGAGAGATATGCGCCGACCACCGCAAACGACACCATCGACAGCACGATTGTCACCGCGACGGTCCTGAATTCGAGGGAGCGGCGCCAACGGCGCAGCAAGGCGCGCCACAAGTACCGGATTCCTGGCCGGATGTGGCGAAGTCCGGTCACCACGAGGCGGGAGACACGCAGTGCCAGGATCAGGGCGCGGCGCGTCCAAATGCGGGTGCGCTCCAGGATCCACGGGAGATTCAATGCCCGGGCGTCCGTGTGTTCCGGGACAGGATGTCCTGAAACGGGGTGTTTGACCTTGGCCTCCGGGGCCTCCTGGTCGGTGCCGGGCTCGCCGGTGGAAGACTCAGGCGCCTGCTTTATATCCGACACCACGAACCGTCAATACAACTTCGGGAGCTTCCGGGTCACGCTCGATCTTGGACCGCAGGCGCTGGACATGGACGTTGACCAGGCGGGTGTCGGCAGCGTGGCGGTAGCCCCACACCTGCTCAAGGAGCAGTTCGCGGGTGAAGACCTGCCAGGGCTTGCGCGCCAACGCGACCAACAGATCGAATTCCAGGGGTGTCAGCGAAATCCGCTCGCCGCCGCGCGTCACCAAGTGGCCCGCGACGTCGATGGTGACGTCGGCAATCCGCAGGGTCTCGGGCGCTTTCTGGTCGCCCGGACGCAACCGGGCGCGGACCCGGGCCACGAGCTCGGCTGGCTTGAAAGGCTTGGGCACGTAGTCGTCAGCACCGGATTCAAGGCCGCGGACGACGTCGGAGGTGTCCGATTTGGCGGTGAGCATGACGATGGGAACGTCCGACTCCCCGCGGATCTGGCGGCACACTTCGATGCCGTCCGATCCGGGCAGCATCAGGTCAAGCAGTACCAGATCCGGTTTGGAGGAACGAAACACCTCCAGCGCTTGTCCGCCGTCCGCGCAAAAAACCGGGTCGAAGCCGTCGTTCCGCAGCACGATGCCGATCATTTCGGCCAGCGCTTCGTCGTCGTCTACTACCAGGATGCGTGCCTTCATAGTTATATATTCCCTTATGACCAAGCCTTTGTCCCGTTGAGCCCGATCACGGCATGGCGCGCTGCAGCCCGCAAGCAAATGGGCTATGAGGCGCGACGGCGGAACTATAGGCTGTTGCGAACGGCCCCTTTCGGGGTCCGTGCATTGCCGCGGACGCATCTTTTGGGGAGGAAAACGTGTCACAGCCCGATCCGGGTTACCGGCCTGAACAGGGACCGCGGCCACCGTGGGGCGCCCAGCCACAGTGGGGTGCGCCGCAACCGGGCGCCCAGCCACAATGGGGCACCCAACCGCAATGGGGCACCCCACCGCAATGGGGCGTGCCGCAGTATCCGGGGCAATCGTGGGGCCCGCCGGTCGATCCGCGCTGGCCGGCAGGCGGTCCGCCGCCGTACGGCCAGCCCCGCTATGTGGCTCCCCCGAAACCCGGAATCGTGCCCCTCCGGCCGCTCTTCTTCGGTGAAATCATGGACGGTGCCTTCCAGACCGTCCGCCGGAACGCCAAAACCATGTTCGGCTCCGCCCTCATTGTCCAGGCCGTTGCCGGCGCATTGAACGAGGTGGCCGCGCTGGGCATGCTCGGGATGGTCGAACCTCCCGTAGGAGGATTCACGAGCCAGGACGAGGCGATGCGGTATCTTGGCCCGGCCGTTGGCGCCACTGCCGGGATCATGGGGATTTCCTTGCTCACTATGGTGCTCACAGCCGTCCTTCAAGGGGTTATGGCCATTCCCGTCGCCAGGTCCGCGTTGAACCGGCCCACGGGGTTCAAGCAAATGTGGTCCTTGGCCCGCTCGCGCATCTGGCCCTTGGTAGGACTTGCCGCCCTCCTCCTTGCTGGATCGTTGTTGTTCTTCCTGGTCCTGTTCTTGCTGGCCGTCCTCGTCCTGGCCGGATTGGGTCCGGCCGGGGTGCTCTTGCTTTTCCCGTTGGTATTCGGCGCGGCCGTCGTATTTTTCTGGATCTATACGAAACTGTTGGTGGCCCCGGCCGCCATCACCGTAGAAGAACTCGGCGTCTTCGCCGGTCTTCGGCGCTCGTGGACGCTGACGCGCCGGAATTGGTGGCGGATCTTCGGAATCACGCTGCTGGTGGCCTTCATGGTATTTATCATCGGGTCGGTCATCCAGATTCCCCTGGGCTTGGCTTCCGGTGGAATAAACTCCGTGTTCGCCCCCCATGCCGGCGCCGCACAAGTGACCACGACGGCGATTGTCCTCGCCGTGGCCTCGCTGGTCGTAGGGGTCCTCGTAAGCGCAGTTGGCTTCGCTTTCCAAACCTCCGTAGCAGCCCTGATCTACATGGACCTGAGGATGCGACGCGACGGGCTGGACGTGGAACTCCTGCGGCTTCTGGAGACCGGGGAAGATCCCGACGGCGTTCCCGGCCGGCGCAGGGCACGTCAAGTCGGTGCGCATCCATGGCCGCCGAACACCGCCCAGGGTACCCCACAAGGATGATCCCGGTCTCCGCGTCCCTTGCTCTTCTTCTCCCTGCCATCGAGCCTCCCGTTGATCCGGACCGCGGCGAGGCCCAGCGGTGGGCGACCGAAGAACTGTCCAGGCAGCAGTATGCATCGGCCAAGCCAAGTTGGATCGGCGAGGTATGGAATCAGTTCGTCGACTGGCTCCGTTCCTTGAACGGCGATTCCATGGGTGGGGCAAATATCGGCGTGCCGCTGATCGGCGTCCTGGCCGTGGTCCTCATTGTGGTTGCCGTGATGGTCGTCAGGCCGAGGCTCAACGCGCGGAAGAAGGCGTCGGCGAAGGTTTTCGACGGCGAGCCGACGGTTGATGCCGATACGTTCCGCGCCCGCGCATCTGCAGCGGCAAGCCGTGAAGACTGGCAAACGGCCGTCGTCGAACAGTTCCGCGCCGTGGTTCGCTCTGCGGAGGACCGGGCAGTCATTGATGTCCAGGCTGGCCGGACCGCGGACGAGGCGGCTGCCCAATTGGGGCGCGCGTTCGGGGACGCCAGTTCGCGGCTTGAGGAAGCCGCCAGGATTTTCGATGGCGTGAAATACGGAAAGGCGACCGCCACCGCTTCCGACCATGCAGCCGTCCTCTCACTGGACACCGGACTATCGGCCATGAAACCTGATTTCGCCGGGCAGTCCGCCAACGGTTTGGCGGTGCCGCGATGACATCGGACACTCAAACAGTCCGGTGGTCCGCGCAACTGCGGGGTTGGTTGCGCCGCCATATGGCCTGGATCATCATCGGGGCCATCGTGGCGGTACTCGGATCTGTCACTGTGTTCCAGTCCCCGACGAACACGGACACGGCACCCCTCTCCGCCCGCAATGCCGCTCCTGATGGCGCCATGGCTGCGGCCGAAATCCTCCGGCGGCACGGAGTCACGGTCACGGAATCCGATTCATTCGCGACGACAACCTCGCTGCTGGCCGGGAAACCACGCGCCACCGTCTTGTTGTATGACCGCAACGGCTATCTCGATTCCGCCCAGTTGCACAGCCTGCTGCAATCGGCCGACCGCGTGGTGGTCATCGCTCCCGGCTTCCGAACCCTGACGGGGCTGAGCCGCGAGATCCGTCATGCCGGAGTGGTTCCCAACGGGACGTCAACGTTGGAAGCAGGGTGCGGGCAAACGGATCCACTTGTTGCGGGGCGTGTCTCCGGCAAGGGCGCGTTCCTTTACACGGGAGCCGATGTGACGTGCTACCGGCCTGGCAGCACCGACGGAGGCATGTACGCGGCCAGTGCGGACGGTCGGCTGGTGGTTCTCGGCAGCACGGCCGTTCTCAGCAACGATCTCCTGCAGGTAGAGGGCAATGCCGCACTGACTCTTCGGACCCTCGGGCCAACGCCGGATCTCGTCTGGTATCTGCCAGGCCTTGGAGACGTACCGAATAATGGCACACCGCCCACGCTGGAGGAATTGGCGCCGCCGTGGGTTGGCTTCCTGGGATTGTGGCTGGCGGTGGTCGCGTTGCTCGCTGTGCTGTGGCGGGGCAGGCGGCTTGGTCCGCTCGTGTTTGAGCCGCTGCCGGTGGTGGTCAAGGCTGTTGAGACCGCCGAAGGCCGTGCCCGTCTCTATCAGGATTCCCGCGCTGTCGGCCAGGCCGCCGACAATCTCCGGGCCGGCACTTTGACCAGGCTTGCCAAGCACTTCCGGCTCGGCCCCGAAGCCCGCGCGGAGGCCGTCCTCGATGCCGTGTCCCGAAAGGTCAACCAGCCTGCACAGGAGTTGCGCATGCTCCTGCTGGACCACCGGCCACGCACCGAATCAGAACTCGTCCACTGGGCACAAAGCATCGAAACACTCGAGCAGGAGGCAACAGCCCCATGAGTAATCACGCAATGAGCAATCAAGCAAACAGCTACACCGACGGCAGCTATGGCTACCCGGGCGGCCCGGCGTCGCAGGCGCAGCCAACGCAGGCGGCTAGGCGGTCCGACCCTGCCCGCAAAGCCCTGCTGGACGTCCGTCACGAAGTAGGCAAGGCCGTGGTCGGGCAGGATGCAACGGTGACGGGCATGCTCATCGCGCTGCTGTGCGGTGGCCACGTACTGCTTGAGGGTGTTCCGGGCGTCGCCAAAACCCTCCTGGTACGGGCCTTGTCCGCCGCGTTGAGCCTGGATACGAAGCGCGTCCAGTTCACTCCGGACCTCATGCCGGGCGACGTCACCGGCTCACTCGTCTACGACTCGCACACCTCGGAATTCACCTTCCGCGAAGGACCAGTGTTCACCAACATCATGCTGGCCGACGAAATCAACCGAACGCCGCCCAAGACCCAGGCGTCGCTGCTGGAAGCCATGGAGGAGCGCCAGGTATCCGTGGACGGACTCTCCCGGCCTTTGCCGTCGCCGTTCATTGTTGCCGCCACCCAAAACCCTGTCGAGTACGAGGGCACCTATCCCCTGCCCGAGGCGCAACTGGACCGCTTCCTGCTCAAGCTCTCCATGCCGCTGCCCGGACGTGCCGAAGAGATCGAAGTGGTCCGCAGGCACTCGGAAGGATTTGATCCGCGCAATTTGCTGGCTGCGGGAGTCAGGCCAGTAGCGGGCGTCGCCGAACTCCAGAATGCCCGCGACGCGGTGGCCGAAGTGACCGTGGCCCCCGAGATCCTCGGCTACATCGTGGACGTCGTGCGGGCGACGCGGGCAGCGCCGTCGTTCCAGCTGGGAGTCTCCCCGCGCGGCGCGACGGCGCTTCTGAACACCTCGCGTGCCTGGGCATGGTTGTCCGGGCGCAACTTCGTCACCCCCGACGACGTCAAAGCGCTCTCGTTGCCGTGTTTGAGGCACCGTGTCGGACTACGACCCGAAGCCCAAATGGACGGTGTGCATGTAGATGATGTCCTTGGCAGCATCCTGGCGTCCGTTCCCGTGCCGCGCTGATTGGCCTCGCCTCATGACTCTCTACTTCGGGCAGTACTGAATGGCGATCACAGGCCGCTTTGTGCTGCTCGTTTTCGCCGCGTTGGCCCCCTTGCTGCTGTTTCCCGCGTGGAGTACGGTCCTTCTCGCCACCGCCTTGCTGCTGGCGTTGGTGTTGTCCGACCTCCTGCTGGCCGCGTCCCCGGCCAAAATCGCCCTTCAACGCAAGGATCCCGGGAATGTCACCCTGCACGCGGACACGGAGTCCGTTCTGACGCTGGAAAACGGCAATCGGCGTAGATTCCGCGGAGTGGTGCGTGACGCGTGGCAACCCTCCGCGGGGACGGTCGCCCCGGTCCAGCGTGTTGAAATCCCTGCTGGTGAGCGGCGTCGGATGTCGGTGGCTCTGAAGCCAACACGGCGCGGGGACCTGTCGGCACCGCACGTAACGCTCCGTTCCTTCGGCCCGCTCGGCCTGGCTGCCAGGCAACGCACCGTGACCCTTCCCGGCCGTCTTCGCGTTCTGCCGCCGTTCCATTCCAAGCGGCATTTGCCGTCCAAGCTGCGAAAACTCCGGGAGCTCGACGGCAAAGCGGCCGTGCAGATCCGCGGGGCCGGCACGGAATTCGATTCCCTCCGCGATTACGTCCGGGGCGACGACGTGCGCTCCATCGACTGGCGGGCAACCGCCCGGCGCACCGCCGTCGTCGTCCGGACCTGGCGACCCGAACGGGACCGCCGCGTCGTCATCATGCTCGATACCTCGCGCACGGCAGCAGCCCGAATCGACGACGAGCCCCGCCTGGACACCGGGATGGAAGCGGCTCTCCTGCTTGCGGTGCTGGCAGAGCGGGGCGGAGACCGCGTGGACTTCTTCGCTTTCGACAGGCGCGTCCGCGGGCGCGTCGATTCAGCGGCCAAAGGCAATCTGCTCGGCTCCTTGGTCCAGGCCATGGCTCCGCTGGAGGCGGAACTGATCGAGATGGACTGGGCCCAGATCCCGGCGCAAGTACGGGCCATTTCGGCGCACCGTTCCCTTGTGGTCCTGTTGACCTCGCTCGACAGCGGCGCACCCGAAGAAGGACTCATTCCTTTGGTGGCGCAACTCGTACGGCAGCACGTCGTGCTGCTTGGATCGGTGCGGGACCCCTTGCTGGGCCGAATGAAGGAAGAACGCACGACGGCGAGCCAGGTCTTCCGAGCCTCCGCCGCCGAACGTGCCCTGCTGGACCGTGAGGCCGTCAGCGCCCAATTGCGCCAGCTTGGGGCGGAGGTAGTCGACGCCGAGCCGTTGGAACTGCCGCCGCTCCTGGCGGATGCCTACATTCGGCTGAAGGCCGCGGGACGCTTATAGCCTTGCCAGGCGCCCAGTCCAGATATCAACAACCCGGAATCCGAGGAAAGCACATGAGCACACCCATCTACGAGTTGGCGCTGGGCGCTAAGTTCCGGCAATTGCAGCCCGAACTCCAGGACTACTTTTCCCTGGCCCCGGGCTCCGGATCTTACGGAATCGGCGAGGGCGTGTTCGACGTGGTCGGTTGCAGGCAGAAGTGGCTCCGCCCACTCCTTGCCACGGTTGCCGGCGAAGAGGCCTTCTTCCCCGAGTACGGCGAGCGCATCCCGTTCCGCATCGAAAATCATGCGCATCTTGATCCCTTCGGACGGTCCAGCCTCACGGCCCGGCGTGAAATATTCTTTCCCGGGCACACCCGCTTGTTCCATGACACCACTGTCGCGGAGGCCGCCCACGACGGTGGCACCCGCTTGGTCGACTATTTGGGCCGATACCGCAGGCTGGCCACGGCGTTGGACCTGGATGTCACCGCGGAAGGGCGTCTTCGCGGTGTCTCGGGTACATCACGCCTGTTCCTGGGGCCGCTGAGGCTCAGCTTGCCGGCTTCCCTCGACGCAAAAGCCTACGCAGAGCAGTGGTGGGATGCGGCAGAAGGAAAGCATCGGATCCAGGTGAAGGTGCTGCAGCCGCAGGTCGGACTGGTGCTGGTCTATGCCGGCTCCTTCGACTACCGTTTGGCGCCCTCGCTGCCCGCGAACGATGGTGCAGTTGCCAAGCGTTCCGCCACTGCCGCCGTCGGGCTCCCCCGTTACGCCGAGCCGGACCGTTGGGAACGGCGCGTCTAGAAGGGCCCGGACGGCAGGCTAACCGAGCGCGATCTGGTTGAGCCCATCCGCAATCTGGGTCAAGCGGTTAAGAACCTCTTTAGCCCCCGACGGCGAGAATCCGGCCAGACCGTCCGACGGCGTGACCCGCACGGCACCCAGGCTCGACGCCGGCAGACCGAGTTGGCGCCACGGTTGCCAGACGGTGTCCACGAGCTCGGCGGTGCGTGGCAGGGTTGCCCGTGGATTCCCTACGGGCAAGGCGCCGGCCCATAGGCGTTTGCCCGCTTCCACCGCAGTGGCAATTTGTTCCCACTGACGCGTAGTGAGTGCCTTGAGTGGTAGCGCGACGCCGTCAGCTCCGGAGGAGAGGATCTGCTGGATCGGGGCTTCGATTTCCGGAACGGAAACCACGGTCTCGGCCACTCCTGCGGCCCGCAGCGCGTCGATCACCAACCGCCAGGCTCCCGTGACTTCCTCGCCCGGGATGGAACGCAGGGTGCGGTAGCCACTCGCCGTCGGGATGGTGCCGGCCAGCACGGAGGAGATGTCCGGTTCGTCGAGCTGGACCACGATCGCGGCGCCGGGCACGGCAGCGCGGACTTTGGATACGTGCTCGGCGACACCGGCGGCCAAGGACTCCGCAATGTCCCTGCGGGCGCCGTAGTCAAGAAGGGCACGCTCCCCGTTATGCAAGTAAAGGCCCGCGGCTAGGCTCAAGGGGCCGCGCAGCTGAATCTTGAGTTCGTCGGCGGAGGACTCTTCCGAGCCGGCAACGTCGGCCAGGATATTGATGTCGGTGGCAAGGGCGGACTTCGCACGCCGCAGGTCTTTCCCCGGGCGGTCAACCAGGCGCCAGCCGTGCGGCTGCACATCGATGGCCAGCTCGACCAGGAGCGATGCCGTCCGGCCGAGGGCATCCGAGCCCACGCCACGATCCGGAAGCTCGGCCAGGAACGGCAGGTGCGGGCTGCCCAGTTCGCCGCGGATGATCCGGGCTGCCTCAGCAGGATCCGTTCCGGGCCAAGGACCCAATGCCGTGGCGCTGACCTGGTTCTGCGCGGTTTCGGCTTTCTGCGCGGTCTCGGCGGCCACGTGTTCAGGCCTGCGCGATGGAAGCCTGGTGGCCTTCGGCGATTGCCTCGTGGTGCCGGATGACCTCACTGATGATGAAATTCAGGAACTTCTCCGCGAAGGCAGGATCGAGGTGCGCTTCTTCGGCGAGCCGGCGGAGCCGCGCGATCTGGGCGGACTCGCGTCCCGGGTCCCCGGCGGGAAGCTTGTGCGTCGCCTTCAGGACTCCCACTTTCTGGGTGGCTTTGAACCGCTCCGCGAGGAGGAAGACGAGGGTGGCATCGATGTTGTCGATGCTGGAGCGGATGGAGAGCAACTCGTCCATGACGGCCTGGTCCACGCGGCCGGCGAGGGAGCTGGCGGAAGGATCGAAGGAGTCGGCGTCGGGGAGGGCGTGGTTCTGCTCGGTCATTCCTCCAGTCTAGGGTGTGCGGGCCGGCCCTTGAGGGGCAGAATGGGCATGTCCGCGCCGATGATAAGGAGAGCACGCATGAAAATCGCAGTTCTTGGCACCGGAATGGTGGGGCATACCCTGGCCGACAAATTGGTGGCGGTAGGCCACGAGGTCATGATGGGTTCCCGGGAAGCCGGCAATCCCAAGGGGACGGAGTGGGCGGCGCAGGCGGGTCCGGGGGCAAGCTCCGGTTCCTTCGCGCAGGCGGCAGCCATGGCCGAGCTCGTGGTCAACGCAACCCCGGGCATGGTCTCGCTCGCGGCGTTGAGCGAAGCCGGGGCTGCGAACCTGGCGGGCAAGGTCCTGGTGGATGTGTCCAACCCGCTGGATTTTTCCGCCGGCTTCCCGCCGTCGCTCTCCGTCTGCAATACCGACAGCATTGCCGAAACCATCCAGCGCTCCTTCCCCGCGGCGCGTGTGGTCAAGGCCCTCAACACCTTGACTGCTCCCCTGATGGTTGATCCGCTCAGGCTCGCCGATGGTGCCCATGACGTCTTCGTGGCGGGGAACGACGACGACGCGAAAACCACCGTCGTCGCGCTCCTGCGGGAGTTCGGCTGGCTTCCGGAACACATCCACGACCTGGGCGGGCTCGACGTTGCCCGTGGCCTTGAAATGTGGATGCCGCTGTGGCTCCGGATCTTCGTGCGCCAACCGAAGGACAAGCTCTTCAACATCAGCATCGTGTCCGAATAGCCGCGCAGAAGGGTCATGCCCGCCCTTCGTGTAGAAGGGCGGGCATGTCCGTTCTTGCGGATCGCCGCTTGGCTGGAGGGCTAGATGCCCAGCAGCGCGCGGTTCTCTTCCCGGCGTCGGGCCTGTTCGTCAGGATCCGGCACCGGCAGCGAGGCAATGAGCCTGCGGGTGTAGTCGTGCTGGGGATTGCCCATGATCTGGCTGCCGATCCCTTGCTCCACGAGCTTGCCCTTGTACAACACGCCCACCCAGTGGGAGAGAATATCCACCACGGCGAGATCGTGGCTGATGAACAGCGCAGCAAAACCGAACTCTTCCTGGATGTCCTTGAACAGTTCCAGGACCTTTGCCTGCACGGAAACGTCGAGGGCCGAGGTGGGCTCATCGGCGATCAGGAGGCGCGGGTTGAGCGCGAGCGAACGCGCCAGCGAAGCGCGCTGGCGCTGCCCGCCCGAGAGCTCATGCGGAAAGCGTTCAGCGTACGACGCCGGCAATTGGACCGATTCGAGCAACTGCGCCACGCGCAGGCGTGCTTGGGCCGGGCTCGGGTGGGTATGGATCAGCAGCGGTTCCGCGACGCACTCACCGATGGTCAGGTGAGGGTTGAACGAGGCGGCCGGGTCTTGGAAGACGAAGCCGATGTCCTTGCGCAGCGGCTTGAACGTGTGCTCCTTGAATCCCAGCATTTCGTAGCCAAGGACCTTGAGGCTGCCGCCGGTTGCCCTGTTGAGGCCTGCGATGGCGCGACCGATGGTGGACTTGCCCGAACCGGACTCGCCGACCAGGCCGAAGACCTCGTTCTCGGAGACCGTGAAGCTGACGTTGTCCACGGCCTTGAACCCTGGCTTGCCGAGGCGGCCCGGATACTCGATAGTGAGGTTCTTGGCCTCGACCAGGATCTTCCCGGTCTGGTGCAACCGTTCGGTGGCCCCCTCGGACGCTGAGTTGCGGCCAAGGTGCGGCACAGCGGCCAGCAGCTTCTTGGTGTAGTCCTGCTTCGGCTCGGCGAAAAGCACCCTCGCGGTGGCCTCTTCGACGACGTCGCCTTGGTACATGACCACGACGCGGTCGGCCAGGTCGGCCACGACGCCCATGTTGTGCGTAATGAGCACAATCGAGGTGCCGTACTTGTCCCGCAAGTCCCGGAGCAACTGAAGGATCTCGGCCTGGACAGTGACATCCAGCGCCGTCGTCGGTTCGTCCGCCACGATCAAGCCGGGGTTCAAGGCAAGCGCGGCCGCGATGACGACGCGCTGCTTCTGGCCTCCGGAAAGCTGGTGCGGATAGTAGTTGACGCGGGTTTCGGGATCGGGGATGCCCACCTTCCGCAGGGCTTCGGTGGCCCGTTTCTTGGCCTCCTTGGCCGAGATGCGGTGTCCGTCCGAGGCGTGTGCCCGGATGCCTTCGGCGATTTGCCATCCGACCGTGAACACCGGGTTCAGGGCCGTTGACGGTTCTTGGAAGACCATGGCCACGTCGCGGCCACGGATCTTGCGCAGTTTGGACGCGCTCACGCTGATGACGTTGTTGCCGTTGATCAGCACAGCCCCGGAGCTGATGGCCGTTTCAGGGAGGAGGCCGAGAATGGTCTTGGCCGTGACGGTCTTGCCGGAACCTGACTCCCCTACGATCGCCAGCACTTCGCCGGCTTTGACCTCAAGGCTGACGTCCTTGACCGCGTAGACGTCGCCGCTGTCGGTGGCAAAGGTGACTTTGAGCCGTTCGATGTCCAGGACGGGCTGCCCGGATGTCAGCGGCTGGTCCGAAATGTTGCCGATGTTGGTGGTCATGCCTTACCTGCTTCTGGTTCAGGAGCGGTGGTGGCCCCTGTGTTCGTGCCGTCGGTTCCAACTGCGGCCTTGGAGCGGGAGGCCTTGCCTCCAGCACGCTTCCGGCCGCGTAGGCGGGGATCGTTGAGGTCGTTGATGCTTTCGCCGACCAACGTCAGCCCCAGCACGGTCAGGACGATCGCGATACCGGGGAAGACGCCGGTCCACCAAATGCCGGAGGACGCGTCCGCCATGGCCTTGTTGAGGTCGAAGCCCCATTCGGCGGCCGAGGATGGTTCAATGCCGAAGCCCAGGAAGCCAAGGCCCGCAAGGGTCAGGATCGCTTCGGAGGCGTTCAGGGTGAACATCAATGGAAGCGTCCTGGTGGCGTTCTTGAAGATGTGCCGGGTGATGATCCGGAGGCTGGACGCGCCCAGGACCATGGCCGATTCCACGAATGGCTCGGCCTTGAGCCGGATGGTTTCGGCCCGGATCACGCGGAAATACTGCGGAACGAACACCACGGTGATCGAGAAGGAACAGGCGAGGATGCCGCCCCAGAAGCTCGACTGGCCACGGCTGATGACGATCGACATGACGATCGCCAGGAGCAGGGAGGGAAAGGCATAAATGGCATCGGCGATGACTACCAGCACCCGGTCCAGCCAGCCACCGAAGTAACCACTGAGGAGGCCGAGCGCCACGCCGAGGAAGATGGACATCACCACGGCGACGACGATCACGGTCACCGCGGTCTGTGAACCCCACAGGACGCGGGAGAGGACGTCATAGCCGCCGACTGTGGTGCCGAGCAGGTGCTTGCCGCCGGGAGCCTCTTGGGTGGGGAACGAGCCTGTTGCGTCACTCAGCTGGGAATATCCGTACGGCGCGATGAACGGCGCGAGCACGGTCGAAAGAAGGAAGAGCCCGGTCAGCACAAGCCCGGTGATGAGCATGCCCCGCTGGAGGCCGACGCTCTTTTTGACGTGGGAGATGACAGGAAGTCCGGACAGGAAGGACTTCTTCCGTCCTGAAATTGTTGCGGTGCTCATGTCAGTACCTCACTCGCGGGTCGATCAGCGCGGCGACGACGTCCACGACGAAGTTGGTAAATGCGACGATGACGGCCAGCAGCACCACGATGCCCTGGACCGCTACGAAGTCCCTCGCGTTCAGGTATTGGACCAGCTGGTAGCCAAGGCCCTTCCATTCGAAGGTGGTCTCGGTGAGTACGGCTCCGCCGAGCATCAGGGCGATCTGCAAGCCCATGACGGTGATGATGGGGATAAGCGCGGGCTTGTAGGCGTGCTTCGTCACGAGTCGGAACTCGCTGACGCCGCGGGAACGGCCGGCCTCGACGTAATCCTTGCCCAGGGTCCCGATGACGTTGGTCCGGACGAGTCGCAGGAAGACACCCGCGGTCAGGAGGCCCAACGCGATAGCGGGCAAAACGGCGTGGGACACGACGTCGCCGAGTGCCGTGAGATTGCCGCTGCGCACGGCGTCGAGCCAGTAAATGCCGGTGGGAGCGGCAAGTTGGCCCATGGTCAGCTCAGTGCGGGTGGATACGCGACCGGCCACTGGGAGCCATCCGAGCCAAACGGAGAACGTCAGCTTCAGCAGGAGTCCGGAGAAGAAGACCGGAGTGGCGTAGCAGAGGATGGCAAAGCAGCGAAGGAAAGCGTCAGACGCCTTGTCGCGCCGTTGCGCGGCAATCATGCCCAGCGGGATGCCGACCGCGAGCGCCACGATGAGGGCGTTGATCGAGAGCTCAAGGGTGGCTGCACCGAAGGTCGACAGCATTTCGACGACGGGCCGCCGGTCCGTGATGGTGGTGCCGAAGTTACCGGTGATCAACTGGCCCAGGTATTCGAAGTACTGGATGATGATCGGCCGGTCGTAACCGGCGTCGTGGATTCGCTGCGCCAGGACATCCGGGGGAAGCCGGCCGCCCTGGGCTGCGGTGATGGGGTCTCCGATGACCCGCATGAGGAAGAAAACCAGCGTCACGAGGATGAAGATCGTGGGAATGATCAGGAAGAACCTGACCACGATGTACCTGCCGAGACCCCCGCCCGCTGATTTACTCTTGGGAGCGACCGCGTCCGGTTCGACGTCGGGCACCTCTATAAGTGTTGTCATTGCTACCTAAAGTTCATTGCCCGCGGATCGCGCGGGGTTTTGCTCAAAATGTGAGGCAATCAGCAATAAGGGGAGGCAAAGCACCTGTTGGCACCCGCCTCCCCCTACCGGCTGCTTACTTTGAAATAGTTCCCAGTCGGAACTTGAAGGAAGCGTCAAGCGTCTTGTCGACGCCGTTCACGCCCTTCGCCGAGATGGCAACCTGGGCACCCTGGAGCAGCGGCAAAGTGGAAATGTCCTTTGCCAGAGCGTTCTGGGCGTCCTTGATGGTGGATTCGCGAGCCGACTTGTCCGTGGTGGTCAGCTGCTTGTTGATCAGGTCGGTCACGGCCTGGTCGTTGAAGTGGTTCTTCAAGAAGCCACCGTTCGGGAAGAACGGGGTCAGGTAGTTGTCGGGGTCGCTGAAGTCGGGGAACCAACCGAACTGGAAGAGCGGGTACTCGTCGGCGCGGCTGGCCTTGCTGTAGGTCACCCATTCGGTGGACTGCAGGTTCACCTTGAAGAGGCCCGACTTCTCGAGCTGGTCCTTGATCATGGCGTACTCGTCGCCCGAGGACTTGCCGTAGTGGTCCGGGTTGTACTGGAGGTTCAGCGTGACGACGTCCTTGACCCCGGCATCGGAAAGAACCTTCTTGGCTTTGTCCAAGCTCGGCTTTCCGTTGTCGCCGTAGGCATCCTTGAACGACTCGTTGGCGCCCAGGAAACCGCTGGGGACGTTGGAGTACAGCGGCAGGTAGGTGCCCTTGTAGACCTGGTCGGCGATTGCCTGGCGGTCAACGAGGTTGGCGATCGCCTGGCGCACGGCAAGTGCCTTGGCCGGGTCGGCACCGGTTGCCTTGGCACCGAACGGCATGGTGTTGAAGTTGAACGTGATGTAGCGGATCTCGCCGCCGGGACCAACGTTGACCTTGACCTTGGAGTCCTTCTTGAGGTCGTCGACGTCGGTGGCGCTGAGGCTTCGGTTCGCAACGTCGATGTTGCCCTGCTGGATGTCCAGCTTCATGTTGGTCGGCTCGGCGTAGTACTTGATCGTTGCGGCGTCGTTGGCCGGCTTGCCCAGGACACCCTGGTAGTCAGGGTAGGCCTTGAGGCTGATGAGCTCGTTCTTCTTGTAGCTGTCGATCGTGTACTGGCCGTAGAACGCCTTGGCCTTGATGATGTCGTCATCCGAAAGGAGCTTGTCGGCCGGGAAGACCTGGTGGTCCACGATCGGCGCGGCCGGGCTGCTGAGGATCTGCGGGAACGTCTGGTCGTTGGCGAGCTTCAGCTTGAAAACGGCCGTGTTGGCGTCCGGGGTGGTGACGCTGTCCAGGTTTTCGAGCAGGCTTGCCGGACCAGCGGGGTCGTTGATCTTGAGCTGGCGGTCGAAGGAAAACTTGACGTCGGTGGAGTCCAGCGTGTGGCCATTGGCCCACTTGAGTCCGGGCTTCAGCTTGACGGTGTACTCGGTGGGCGACGTGAACGACGCCGACGCTGCCAGGTCCGGAACGGGGTCGGCGCTTCCTGGCTTCGAGTTGAGGAGGAAGGAATAGACCTGGTTCATCACCATGAAGGAACCGTTGTCGTACGAGCCTGCGGGATCGAGTGCGGTCACCTTATCGGTGGTGCCATAAGCGATCGGACCGCTGGCAGCTGAGGAAGCTGAACCGCCGCCGCCCGCCGGGCCCGTGCAGGCCGTCAAAGCGAATACGGAGATGCCCGCGAACGCGATAGCGCTTCGCAAGGCTTTTTTGTTCAATGCCATCAGTGAACTTTCTGTTCGATGGATACGGCGAACCGCCGTCGGTAATTTCTTAGGAGCGCATACTCCTGACTCCACGATTCAATCAGAAGCTTTTCTGGTGAAACGTTTGATTTTGTGAGTTGAGACACAAAATTTACTTTTCTTTTGGCGCATACTCGGCTAGGGGAAAGCGGCAGGCCGCACTGGACGCTGATGAAACAGACCCGTTAGCGCTAACAGTCTTGCGGACCCGGATTCACCCGCTGCGGAGCGCGGCCGGGCTTAGAGTTCCGCGCGCTGAAGCGACCGGGCGACGTCGATAGTTGCCTGGCCGAGGACACGGGTGCCTTGGTAAAGCACGATGGTCTGACCGGGGGCCACTCCGCGGAGGGGATCGACGAGGGTCACCACGAGGCCCTCGCGCTCGATGCCGGCGTCGTCGACATGCCGCTCGACCGAGGCCTTCGCGGGTACCGGATCGCCGTGGGCGCGCACCTGCGCATAGCAATCGAACTCGGCGCCGGTAGCCACCTCGGCGATGGGCAGGCCCGCCCAGGACACCTTGATCCCGCGGATCTCGTCGATGGCCAACAGGGCTTCGGGCCCGACGACCACCTTGTTTTCCTTGGGCCGGATTTCCAGCACGAAGCGCGGCTTGCCGTCAGCGGCCGGGGTACCCAGCTTGAGGCCGCGGCGCTGGCCTACGGTGAAGGCGTTGGCTCCGGGGTGCTCCCCTACCTTGGTTCCGGCCTCGTCCACGATGTCGCCGGTGGTCATCTCGATCTTCTCGGCGAGCCAGCCGGCCGTATCGCCGTCCGGGATGAAGCAGATGTCGTGGCTGTCCGGCTTGTTCGCCACGGACAGGCCGCGGCGTTCGGCCTCTGCGCGGACCTCGGCCTTGGAGGGAGTCTCCGCCAGCGGGAACATGGAGTGCTTGAGCTGTTCGTGGGTCAGGACGCCGAGTACGTAGCTTTGGTCCTTGGCCCAGTCTGCGGCGCGGTGGAGTTCGGGGTTGCCGTCCGCGTCCTGGATGACCTTGGCGTAGTGGCCGGTGCAGACCGCGTCGAAGCCCAGGGCGATGGCCTTCTCCAGCAGGGCGGCGAACTTGATCCGCTCGTTGCAGCGCATGCAGGGATTGGGAGTGCGGCCGGCCGCGTATTCATCGATGAAGTCCTGGACTACGTCTTCCTTGAAGCGCTCCGAGAAGTCCCAGACATAGTAGGGAATCCCCAGCACGTCGCAGGCACGCCAGGCGTCGCGGGAGTCTTCGATGGTGCAGCACCCGCGGCTGCCCGTGCGCAACGTTCCGGGCATGCGGGACAGCGCCAAGTGGACGCCGACGACGTCGTGCCCGGCCTCGACGGCGCGGGCGGCGGCAACAGCGGAGTCGACTCCGCCGCTCATGGCTGCAAGAACTCGCATGCTGGCTTTCTGTTGATGGTGGGGGGGAAGAATTGCGGCTGAAGTGAGTAAGCGCGCCCAACTATTCTAGCGCCCGCGGGAATCCGCCCCAAAAATGCCTTGACCAGCATCCCGGACGATTCTAAAGTCAAAACTAACAGTTTTAGATCGCGGCTGCGCGCGCGTTGACGCACACGCAGACCGCGCATGCGAACCGCCAACGCCCCGCGAATCGAGTCACCATGGACACCGAACACATCCTGATTGCAGGCGGCGGACTGGCCGGCGCCACGGCTGCCAAGACACTGCGCTCCGAAGGATTCCAGGGCCGCATCACCGTGGTCTGCGCCGAGAATGAACAGCCCTACTTGCGCCCTCCACTCTCGAAGGAGTTCCTCCTGGGCAAGGCCGGCGAGGATACCGTCCCGGTGCTGGCGGCCGGCTGGTACGGGGAGAACGACGTCGAACTCCTCCTTGGCGAGGCGGTCGCGGCTGCCGATCCTGCCGCCCACACGGTGCATCTGCGATCAGGAACTGGGCTTCCGTTCAGCAAGCTCCTGATCGCCACGGGGGCGCAGCCGCGCCGGATTCCGCTCCCCGGTTCGGATCTTGCCGGTGTCATGACGTTCCGCACCTTCAATGATTCCCGCAGGCTCAAGGAAGAACTGTCCGGAGGAGGCCGGAATGTGGTGATGATCGGCTCGGGTTGGATCGGCATGGAGCTTGCCGCGGCCGCGAGCAGCTACGGAAACGCCGTGACCTTGCTGGGACTGGACGACGTCCCGCTCGGCGTCGCCATCGGACCCGAACTGGGAGGCTTCTTCCGCAGCCTGCACGAAAAGCACGGCGTGCAGTTCCGGCTCCCCGCGAGCGCCGCGGAAATCACCGGCGTCGGGGGCAAGGCGAGCGCCGTTGTCACGAACTCCGGCGAGGTCCTCCCTGCCGACCTCGTGGTGATGGCGGTCGGGGTCGTTCCAGATACGGCCCTGGCCGAAGCAGCCGGCTTGGAGATCCGCAACGGAATCGTGGTGGATGCTTCGCTCCGGACCAGCAGTCCGGACGTGTTCGCAGCCGGAGACGTTGCCAATGCATTGCATCCCTTCACGGGCGAGCACCACCGCAGCGAGCACTGGTCCAACGCCCTCAACGGCGGCAAGGTCGCCGCCAAAGCGATGCTGGGACAGGACGCGATGCTGGACGTGGTCCCGTATTTCTATACGGACCAGTTCGACGTCTCGATGGAGTACTGGGGATATCCCACGCTCACGGCAGGTTCCGTGCCCGTCATCCGCGGCGCGTTGGAGGAAAACACCTTCCTCGCGTTCTGGCTACGGGATGGCGCCGTCGTGGCGGGCATGAGCGTCAACCAGCAACGGGTACAAAAGCCCGTCAAGGCACTCATTTCAGGGCGCATCCCGGTGGATGTGGACCGCCTGGCTGATCCTGCCGTTCCGCTGGATCAGTTGTTGCCGGCGAGCTGATGGCCGGCCGGACCGCCGGCGGAGCCGCTACCGTGGCCGCGGGCCGCTGTGCCTGCGGTCTGGATGCTGGACTCGTGGCCGGCCATTCCGGCGAGCTTTGCCCGGGCATACGCGTCAGGCAGGGCCTTGAGGAGGGCGTCGACGTCGGCGTCGTTCGAAGAGTGCCCTAGGCTGAACCGCTGTGCCCCGCGGGCGGTGTCCTCGTCCAACCCCATGGCAAGCAGGACGTGCGAGGGCCTGGGGACTCCTGCCGTGCAGGCGGATCCGGTGGATGATTCGATGCCCGCGAGGTCCAGGAGGAACAGCAGGGAATCGCCTTCACAGCCCGGGAACGTGAAGTGGGCGTTGCCGGGCAGCCGGGCGTCCCCGGGCGCGCCGCGCAGCACTGCTTCGGGAATCGCGGCCCGGACCCCGTCGATGATCCGGTCCCGCAAGGCGCTGATCCGCTCGCGCTCTGCCACGAGGTTTTGGGCCGCCGACTCCGCTGCGGCGGCGAATGCCGCGATCGACGCCGTGTCCAACGTTCCCGAGCGGACGTCGCGCTCCTGCCCTCCCCCGTGCTGGACAGGGGTGACCTTGGTGGACCGCCCCAGGAACAGGGCACCCACGCCCACGGGGCCGCCGATTTTGTGGCTTGAGACCGACATCGCGGCGAGCCCGGATTCGCGGAAGCCCAGCGGAATCGAGCCGAAAGCCTGGACTGCGTCCGAGTGCACGGGGATGCCGTGGGCGGCAGCGATTTCCGCGATCTCCTTGACAGGCTGGATGCTGCCCACCTCGTTATTCGCCCACATGACGGTGACCAGGGCTACCGATCCCGGATCACGCTCGATCTCCGCCCGTACAGCGTCCAGCCGCACGACGCCCTGGGAATCGACGGGGAGCCACACAGCCTCGGCCCCTTCGTGCCGTTCCAGCCATTCGACGGTGTCCTGCACCGCGTGATGCTCGACGGCGGAGCAAAGGATCCGCTTGCGGCGGCCGTCTTCGTCGTGGCGGGACCAATACATCCCCTTGACGGCGAGATTGTCTGCCTCGGTGCCGCCGGACGTGAAGATGAGCTCGGAAGGATGCGCCCCGGCCGCAGCCGCAATAGCTTCCCGCGCTTCTTCGACGGATCGCCGGGCACGCCGTCCGGAAGCGTGCAACGATGACGGGTTGCCGGTCCGTGCCAGCTCGCGGGTCATGGCGGTGAGGGCGACGGCGGCAAGGGGCGTGGTGGCGGCATGGTCCAGGTAAACAGGCACTACCCAAGTCTATCGAGACAGGCGGATCCGGGCTTCGGCGGCGGAAGACGCCTTTACGGGCCGCTTCTCCGATCGGGACTAGTCCGCCGGACTGATCACGATGCCGGACGGATTTTGGCGCAGCAATGGCCTTCGCGGTTGTCGTCGGCGATCCGCTCCTCGGCAATTCCGCAGACGGCCGCCGCTCCGCTGAGGAAGGCGCCGTTCATGGCGCAGACGACGCTCGTGTGGCTTTCGGCCAGCCGGTGGAACGGGCAATTGACCAAGGAGTACCCGCCGTCGTCGTCAGGTTCCGGCCTGTAACCGTAGCTTGCCAGGACATCTTCGAAATGCGGCTCCGCACTGCCGGCCTCGCGGCCGCGGGCGTAGGCGGTTTCGAGGAGCACTTCGCGGGGGGAACCACCCTTCGCCATCAGGTTCTGGATGGCAGAAGCCATCACTTCACCGGCGAGGTCATAGTGGCGCTCCGGAACCGAGGTGCCGATCTCTTCAAGGACAGGTGAATACAGCTTCGCCGGGCGCCCGGAACCCGGACCGACCTTGCCGCCGAGCTTGCGGAACTCAACACTCAGGAGTCCGTCGCGGACCAGCCGGTCCAGATGGAAGGAGGCCGTGCTGCGGGGAAGCCCGAGGGCCATCGCGGCGTCGTCCCGGCTGACGGCGTCGCGTGCCCCGCAGACGTGCTCGTACAGGCGGCGGCGGTTGCCGTCGTCGAGGGATGCCAAAGCGGAGAGTCGACGCAGCCAGGGAAGTCCGGTCATGCATCAAGCTTAACTCTAAAATCAACACTCATTGCTTAATTCCCTTGGACTTTCTAAAATCAAAGTATCCAGTTTTAGAAAGAAGGCATCATGAACACTGCATCATCCCCGGCCCAGGCGAAAACCGGATCGCTCATGTCCATGGATCCCCAGCGGCAGGCATTCCTGCTCCTCCGGACCGTGTTCACCGTGGCGCCGATCATTTTCGGCCTGGACAAGTTCACCAACCTGCTCACCCACTGGACGATCTACCTGGCGCCCGTGGCCACCTCCGTCATTCCGGTCCCGGCCCAGACCTTCATGTACATCGTGGGAGTCGTGGAGATTGTGGCCGGCATTGCGGTGGCGGTCCGGCCACGCTTTGGCTCGCTCCTGGTGGCGGTCTGGCTTCTGGGCATCATCGTGAACCTGCTGGTGCTGGGCAACTTCTTCGACGTCGCCCTCCGCGACTTCGGCCTGCTTGTGGGCGCACTCGCGCTCAACCGCCTGGCCGTCGCCTCGCAAGCTGACGGCCAGGCTTAGGCCAATACCCGCAGGGCGCCCGGAACCACGTCGATGTCCAAGGGAAGATGGCCGATCCGCTCACCATCGGCGTAGGCCACCACATTCTGGGCGGCAAGCCGCACTGAACGCACCCGGCGGATTTCCACCGCCGGGTGCGAGGTATGCCGGCCGGAGAAGACCCTGGGGAAGACAGCGAGGAGGGCCAGCCGGGATAACGGCTTGACGATAAACAGATCCAACAAACCGTCGTCGGGCGCGGCATCCGGAACGATCCGCATGCCGCCGCCGATCGATGGGGCGTTGGCCACCGAAATCAGCATGGCGCCTTCCTTCGTTTCCGCGCCGTCGGCAGTCACGGTGTAGTTGATGGCCCGGAACGATCCAAGCTCCCGGAGCATCGCCAGGGTGTAGCGGAGTGCACCGCGGGGCCACCTCCAGGAGTTGGCCCGTTCATTGACGGCAGCGTCGAATCCCGCCGATACAGCTCCCGCAAACCACATGGTTCGTCCGCCGATGGTGATGCGGCCGGCGTCGAGCACCCGGCCGCCGTCGGCGAGCGCCGAAATCACGCGGGCACAGGAGCCCTCGACATCCTGCAGAGGCAGCCCAAGCATCCGGGCTACGTCGTTTCCCGTACCCACGGGAACAATCCCGAGCGGTAACCCGGTCCCGCTCAGTGAGTTGACGCCCAGATGGACCATGCCGTCGCCGCCCACCACCACCAAGGCTTCGGCGCCTGTGCGAAGCGCTTCGTCCACCCCTTCCCGCAGGGCGTCCATGCTGTCGCGCCGAAGTACGACGACGTCGAGACCCGCCTCGCGGAGGCAGCGAGCGGCCTCGTCCCCGGCAAGGGCGTGCCGTCCAAACGCTGCGGTTGGATTGACCGCCAGCACGATCCTTCGGCGGAGAGATCCGTTCAGTCCGTGAGGGCCGGTACTTGGCAGGTGAATAGGATGATCGGGGCCGGCCGGGGAGTTCACAGCATGAATCATCCCACCGGTAGGGGCGTGATCCGGGGAACTAAAGCCCGGGCCGCCGTCGTTCCCATGGTGGGCTGGCTAGACTTGCCAAGATCGCCGCTCCGCACCGGGACGGCGGGAAACTTCAGAATCCCAGAGAAAGGCCCGTGGTTGGCTCAGGGCAGCAGTTCCCACTATCAGATCCTCCGGGTTCCCGTCACCGCGACGGACAAGGAGATCAAAGTGGCCTACAGGAAGGCCGCGAGGAACGCCCATCCGGACCATGGCGGGGATCCTGAGGTCTTTCGGCAGGTCACGCTCGCGTACGAGACCCTGATCGACCCCAAACGACGCGCAGAGTACGACCGCCGGTACGCCAGCGGCACTTCCGGCAGGGCGAACCCTTTCCCGGCGCAAAGGCCGGATTACGCCGGGACCGGCGCTCCAGGGCCGGAAACGCGCACCGGCGTCCACAGGCCGAACACCCCGCGCAACACGGCCGGCGACGCCCCCGTCTATGTCCCGCCCTTCGATGATCCCCACGAGGTGCCCCTGCTCTCCAAGGGCGAGGCCGCCTTGCAGATCCACGGGATTCCCCGGAAGCGTGGAATCTTCGGGGCCGAAGCCCGCATTCAGCGCGAAATGCGGACAGTCCAGCTCATCAGCCGCCAGATCCTGCCTGCCATCCCGTCGGCCCGGCTCGTCAACGGGCTCCGCTCCCCCTCGGACGACAGCCACATCGACCACGCCCTCCTCGCCGGCTACCGCCTGGCGCTCATCGGTTCCATGCTGCTGCCCAAGGGCGCCTATGCCTGGGACGGGGTGGCGCTCAAGCACGGCGGACGTTCGGTGCCACCGCCCCAGCTCGAGCTGATCGTTCGCCACATGCAGGAGATCTTCCCCGAACTGAATGTGACGGGTTGGGTAGTCGTCCACAGCCCGGACGGCAACCCCCACGAGCCGGTCATCGACCACTACCGGCGCCAGGACGGGGACTTCGGTTCGGTGCAAATCGTCAACGCCTCCGGTTTGGCCCGCGGCCTCAAGCAGTTCCTGAGTTCGGGCCCCGTGCCCAACACCGTGGTTGTCCCGGTCCTTGCCCGGTTGCTCCGCGGCATGCACTGAGCCCGCAGGAGCCACCCCGTATTTTCGCTGGCTAGGATTGATACGTGTTCCGCATCCTCTTCCACACCCCTGAAATCCCGGGCAACACGGGAAACGCCATCCGGCTCGCCGCCATCACCGGCGCAGAGCTCCACCTCGTGGAGCCGTTGGGCTTCGACTTCTCCGACGCGAAGCTGCGCCGAGCGGGACTCGACTACCACGACCTGGCGGTGGTCACGGTGCACAAGGACATCGAGGCCGCATGGGCGGCTTTGCAGCCCGAGCGCGTCTTCGCGTTCACGTCCGACGGCGAATCCTCCTATACGGACATCGCCTACGAAGAGGGCGATGTCCTGATGTTCGGACCCGAGTCAGTCGGGCTTCCGGACTGGCTGAAGCAGGACCCGCACGTCACGGCCCGCGTCCGGCTCCCCATGCTGCCGTCCCTGCGCTCGCTGAACCTTGCCAACGCTGCCTCTATCGCGGTGTATGAAGCGTGGCGCCAACACGGTTTTGCGGGCGCGAAGCTCTAGCGGGCCTGCTCGTCCGCCCGGACATCCACTGGGTCACCTCCGCGGGTCACCCATCCAAAGCTCCCCCTGCGCCGAATACCCTATGCAGGCCAACAGCCTGGGCAGGCAGCTGGCCTGCGAAGCAGGGCCGGTGGGCGACGGCCGCGGAAGGGGCACAGGTGACTACTCTCAAGACCCGCAGTGCTTCTGGTACTGCCAGGGTCACGAGCAACCTATGCTGGACGGTGATGGATACACCGAATGTGGGAGGCCCCGAGGCCCCCGGCCTGATTGCCGGCTCGAATGCGCAGCTTGCGGAGTTGCTGGGGTTGATGGCCGACGGCGACCGGGTCGCCTTCAGCGAGTTCTACCGCCTCACTGCACGGCGGGTCTTCGGCATGGCCAAGCGAGTGCTGGTGGATGCCGGCCTGAGCGAAGATACCACCCAGGAAGTGTTCATCCAGGTCTGGCAGAACGCGGCCAAGTTCGATCCCGAGGCCGGCAGCCCGCTCGCGTGGCTCATGACCATCACCCACCGGCGCGCTATCGACCGCGTCCGCTCGGCCCAGTCCGCCACGGACCGGGAAGCGAAATACGGCGCCGCGAGCCAACTCCTTGACCACGATTCAGTGGAAGAAGAAGCCAGCAGCCGGCTTGAAGCCGAGGCCGTCACCCGTTGCCTCGGCACCCTGACGGAAACGCAATTGGAATCCGTACGGCTCGCCTACTATGGCGGGCTCACCTACCGGGAGGTCGCCGAACAACTCGGTGCCGCGATTCCGACCATCAAGTCCCGCATCCGCGATGGACTTCTCCGACTCAAGACTTGCCTGGGGGTGAGCTGACATGACCGAACACGATGACAACAAACGGAACTTCGGGAAGGAAGGCCTCCGCAGGATGTTTGCCACCGATATAGCCACTGACCTTGCCGAAGGCCGCGTCTTGGAGCTTGCCGAGATCTATGCCCTCGACGCCTTGAGCGACGCCGAGCGTGCTGAAATCGACAACTACATTGCCACGGCGCCTGAACGCTCGGCATTCCTCGAACGGGTCCGGCAGTCACGCGAAGCCCTCACCGCTTCCTTCGCCGACGAGGCCGAACCGCGGCCCGGGCTCTTGCAGGACATCCTGCGGCAGCTCCCGGAACAACCACGAACTGCACAAACCGGCACAGCGAACGCACCGTCGTCGGTTCCCGAAGTGTCGACTGGAACCGCAACGCACTTTGCCCCCGACGTCGTGGACCTCGCCGCCGAACGGAACCGACGGGATCGCCGACGCTTCGGAGGCGTCCGTGGTTGGGTGGCAGCCGCTGCGGCTGCCGCGGTGATTGCGCTTGGCGGCGTGGGCGTCGGCGTCTACGTAGCCGGTCAGAACGATCCTGTGAACCAAGTGCTGCAGGCCGGCGATGTCCGTCAAGCCACCGTCGACGTCAACGGTGGCGGTACCGCCACCGTGTCCATCTCCAGCTCGAAGAACGCCGTGGTAGTCCGCATGAACGGCGTTCCGGCTCCCCCGGCCGGCAAGGTCTATCAGATGTGGCTCATTCCCAAGGACGGCTCCGACCCTGTATCCCAGGGCCTTATGGATGCCCAGGCATTGAGCCATCCGGCCGTTGTCTCCGGCATTTCCAGCGCGGCCTCCATCGGCATCACGGTTGAACCCGTGGGTGGCTCCAAGAAACCGACCCTCCCCACGGTCGCCGCAGCACCTCTCACCTAGAGCGAAGGGCCCTGCCCAGCCGTTGGCTCTTTACGGCAGGGCTTGACCTTGACGTTACGTCAACTTCTACGCTGGATACATGAAGCAGGACAAGGCAGGTACCTGGACAATTTCCGAACTGGCCAAGGCCAGCAAGGTCTCCTCGCGGACTTTGCGCCACTATGGCCACCTCGGGCTGTTGGAGCCTGCCCACACAGGATCCAACGGCTACCGGTATTACGGTCAGCCTGAGCTGCTGCGACTGCAGCGGATCCTTCTGCTTCGTGAACTTGGCCTTGGGCTCGAGACCATCGGCGAAGTTCTGGATGGCCAGGCCGACCCTGTGGAGGCACTTGCCGTGCACAGGGATTGGCTGCTGGCCGAGCGCGACCGACTGGACCGGATGTCCCGGACGGTCGACGCCACTATCGCAGCACTACGTCAAGGAGAAACCATGACCGCGGAGAACATCTTCAAGGATTTCGACAACAACCCCTACGAGGCCGAGGCTCGCGAGCGCTGGGGCGATCCTGCCGTCGACGAGAGCAACGCCCGGCACTCGGCGATGACCACAGCCCAAAAGCAGGCGTTCATGGAAGAGTACGCGGCGCTGAACCAGGATCTTGCCCACTGCTTCGACGCCGCCCTTCCGGCGGACCACCCGGACGTCCAGGCCGCCGTCGGCCGGCATTACAAGTGGATCTGCGCGAGTTGGACGCCAAACGCCGAATCCTACGTAGGCCTGGGACAGATGTACGTGGACGACCCCCGGTTCACTGCAAATTACGACAAGGTCCGGGTAGGCCTGGCGCCCTACCTGCTCGAAGGCATCAAGGTCTACGCAGCGCAAAAGCTCAGTTAAGGCACTCTTGCCGAAAAGCGCGACGGCGGCCCGTCCCCACTGGAAAAACAGTGGACGGGCCGCCGTCGTACCGGCTGCTAAGCAGCCCCGCTAAATGATCAGCGAGAGCACCATGATGAAGCCGAAGCCGACCACCGAGATGAGTGTCTCCATCACCGACCAGGTCTTGAACGTCTGCCCGACCGTCAGGCCGAACAGTTCCTTCACGAGCCAGAACCCGGCGTCGTTGACGTGGGACAGGAAGAGCGAACCGGCACCGATGGCCAAGGCAAGGAGTGCCGCGTGGGTCGGGCTCAGGCTGCTTGCCAACGGAGCCACGATGCCCGCAGCCGTGACAGTGGCAACTGTCGCCGAGCCCGTGGCCAGGCGAAGCGCCACGGCCACCAGGAACCCCAGGACCAGCACGGACATGTTGGCGCCTTCGGCCCATTTCTTGACTGCGTCACCGACTCCGGCACCGATGAGGGTCTGCTTGAAACCGCCGCCCGCGCCCACGATCAGAAGGATCGCGGCGATCGGTCCGAGGCTGCTGCTGAGCTTGGAGGTGATCTTGCTACCGGTGAAACCGACCGCGTAGCCGAAAGTCACCATGGCGGCGAGCACGGCCAGGGTCATCGCAACGAGGGGCTGGCCAATGAAGTCCAGGACGGTGCGGATCATGGGTGCCGTCTTGGGATCGGCCCAGACGATGTCCGCGACGGCCTTCAACAGCATGAGCACCACCGGGAAAATGATGGTCAGCAGGGTGACCAGGAAGCTGGGCTGACGCTTCACTTCGCTGAGGTCGACGGCGTGCTTGGTGTCGACGCCGCCGGCCACCGCAGGAGCATCAACTGGAACCCAGCGCGCGGCCAAGCGGGAAAACAGCGGTCCACAAATGATCACGGTGGGAACGGCCACCAGGAGCCCAAGAGCCAAGGTGGTGCCCAGTTCAGCCTTCACCGCGCTGATGGCGATGAGTGGGCCCGGGTGCGGCGGGACCAGTCCGTGCAACACGGACAAACCCGCGAGGGCCGGAATGGCAATGCGCATGAGCTTCATCTGCGAGCGCTGGGTGACCAGGACGATCACCGGAAGCAGCAGGACGAGGCCGATCTCAAAGAACATCGGGAGGCCGATGATGACCGCAACCAAAGTGATCATCCAGACCACCTTGTTGCCGCTGGCTTTCTCCAACAAGGTGTCCACCACGCGGTTTGCGCCGCCGGAGTCCGCCAGGAGCTTGCCGAGCATGGCGCCGAGGGCAATCAGGAGGCCGACCTCTTTAAGGACGCCGCCCACGCCGTCTTCGAAGTTGCTGACCACTTTATCGAGGCCGACTCCCGATGCCAGGCCGACGAAGGCCGAACCTAGCACGAGGGACAAGAACGGATGGACCTTGAATTTCGCGATCAGCAGGACGATCAGCGCGATGCCGATAGCCGCGACCACCAGGAGTTGGGTATCGTGCCCGGTCCAGTTCACGCTGCATCTCCGGTTGTGTGTGCCGGCTGTGCCTCAAGGCCGAGCCGTTCGATGATTTCGTCTGCCTCTTCGGCAGGAGAAGCGGAGACGCACAGCGAGATGTGGTTCTCGTCCTCGGTGGGCGCTTCCAGCGCATCGAATTGGGATTCCAGCAGCGAAGCAGGCATGAAGTGCCCGTGGCGCGAAGCCAGCCTGTCGGAAATCTTGTCCTTGCTCCCCTGGAGGAAGACGAACACAACGCCCTCGCCGCGCAAGACGTCCCGGTAGCGCTTCTTCAAGGCCGAGCACGTGATGATGCCCGGCTTTCCAGCTGCCGTACGCTCCTTGATCCAATCGGCAATGATGTCCAGCCACGGCCAACGGTCCTCATCACTGAGTGCGTGCCCCGCCTGCATCTTTGCCACGTTCGCTTCCGGGTGCAGGTCGTCGCCTTCGGCGAGGTCCCAGCCCAGGCGTCCGGCCAATACGCCGGCCACTGTCGATTTACCGGAACCGGAGACGCCCATGATCACCAATACCGGTTGTTGTGCAGTCTTCGCCATCAAAGTCTGCCTCTCTCAATTAAATATGATTTAAACGAGACTAAGCATATGACACAGGTTACACATCAGCAATTTCAGAAACCGGCGATGGTTTGGGACCCGTTGACTTCCACCACATGGAACGCTTCGGCGCTGCGCCCGCCGGGCATTCCGGCGCGCGAGGCATTGTGCCGGAGCATGCCCCGCACGGCCCGTTCCATGCCTTCCAGATCGGGGTGCTGGCTCGCGTGGATCCGGATGGCAGCCAGTTTCGCGTCCACGTGGTCGGTGACGTCCACGAAATAGTTCTCACGGGTTTCGGGACCGGCGAAGAGCCACAGCCATGGCAATTTGAAGGCCTCGAGGCCCGCTTCGGCCAGTTCCGGGTACGCGAAGGGATTCTCAAGCGCGGGGTACACGGCCCGCGTCACGATCTCCCCCACTGCGAGGTGGTCGGGGTGGCTCTTCTGGATCCGGTCCCAATTGCGTTCCGGGTGCATGGCAAGAACGATGTCCGGGCGGATCTCGCGGATGAGTTTCACCACTTGCTTGATGACCCCATGCGTCGGTTCCAGGTAACCATCGCGCTCATGGAGGTAGTGCACGTCCGTCACGCCGACGAGGGCAGCGGCCTGTCGCTGCTCCTCTGCGCGCATGGAGATGATCTCTTCGCGGTGTGCAGGATCAAAACCTCCGGCATCGCCGTCTGTCATGACGCAATAGCTGACCTCGACGCCGGCAGCGGTCCAGGCAGCGATGGTTCCGGCCGCGCCAAAGTCGACGTCGTCCGGGTGGGCGGTAAAACAAAGCACCCGCTCAACGCGCTCTGTGGAGGCGTTGAACGGGCTCTTTGCTGACGTAGCGTCAGAAGACAAAGGGATCAGCCTTTCCGCTTTTTGATCTCTTCGGTGGCCTGTGGAACAACCTTGAAGAGGTCACCGATGATGCCGAAGTCCGCGATCTCGAAGATCGGCGACTCAGCATCCTTATTGATCGCGACGATGACCTTGGAGGTCTGCATCCCGGCCTTTTGCTGGATCGCCCCGGAGATGCCCGCCGAGATGTAGAGCTGCGGAGACACCGTCTTGCCCGTCTGGCCAACCTGGTAGTCATGGCCGATCCAGCCCGCATCCGTGGCGGCACGGGAAGCCCCGAGCGCGCCGCCCAGTGCGTCGGCCAGTTCTTCCAACGGACCGAAGTCGCCGTCGACGCCGCGTCCACCGGCAACCACGATCCGGGCTTCGGTGAGCTCGGGACGGCCGCTGGCAGGCTTTTCCGCACGCCCGGTGACCCGTGCGGCATTCGCGGTGGCATCAGCCGGGACGTCGATGGTGACAGCCTCGGGCGTGCCTGACGCGGCCGGGGCCTCGACGTCGACGCTGTTCGGCTTGACGGTGAGCACGGCGACGGCGGTGCGCGCCTTGGCCGTGGTGGTGTACGAGCCGGCGAGGACCGATTTGTGGGCCGTGCCGTCGGCGTCGACCCCCACAACATCGGTGATGACGCCGGCGTTGAGCTTCACGCCAAGACGGGCTGCGATTTCCTTGCCGTCGGCGGTGTTCTCCAGCAGGACGGTCCCGGCTCCGGAGGCCTCTACGGCCGCGGCCAGATAGGCGGCTTTCGGCCCAACCAGGTAGTCGTCCAGGTCCGTTGCGGATGGGCGGTAAAGAACCGAGGCTCCGTGCGCCCCCAAGGCGGCTGCGACGTCGTCGTGCAGTTCGCCGTTGACGGCGACCACAGCTTCCCCGAGCGAACGCGCGATCGTCAGGAGTTCCAGGCTGCTCTTCTTGAGCGCTGTGCCCGGGTTGTCAATGAATACAAGTGCTTTTGCCATGTGTCGGAATCCTCTTAGAGCAGCTTCTGGGCGGCCAGGAACTCAACCAGCTTGATGCCGGCGTCGCCTTCGTCGGTGATGATGGTGCCGGCAGTGCGCGGCGGCCGCGCCTCCGCGGTCTCGACGGCGGTCAGGGAACCCGCGGCGCCCACCTGCGCGGCATCGACGCCGATATCGGCCAGGGTGAGTGCCGTGATCTTCTTCTTCTTGGCTGCAAGGATGCCCTTGAAGTTGGGGTATCGCGGTTCGTTGATCTGGTCCGTCACGGAGACCAGCGCGGGCAAGGTTGCCTCCACGGTGTCCGCGTGGGCGTCACCGTCACGGCGCGCTACGATGCGTTCGCCGTTGACCTCCAGGGACGAAGCAAAAGTGACTTGCGGGAGTCCCAGCCGCTCGGCGAGCTGTGCCGGAACCAAGGACGTTTCGCCGTCGGTCGACGCCATGCCCGTCAGGACGAGGTCAACGGGCGAGTCTGCACCGAGATACCGGATCGCCGCGGCAAGGGCCAGCGAAGTGGCTGCGGCATCGGAGCCGGCCAAGGCGTCGTCGCTCAAATGCGCTCCCGAGGAGGCACCGATCTGCAGGGACTTCTTGACCGCGTTCACGGCACCGGCTGGACCCATGCTCAAGGCGATGACCTCGTTGCCGGCCTTGGCACCGCCGCGGGCTTCGCTGAGCTGCAGCGCGGCTTCGAGTGCATACTCGTCCAGTTCGGACAGGATGCTCTCGTCGCGGTCCGTGGTGTTGCCTGGGCCGGTGAGGTGTCGGTCGAACTGCGCGTCCGGGACGTGCTTGACCAGAACAACAATCTTCAATGTATCTCCCACTGTGTTCGAGGCAGCCTTCCATACTCGGGGATGGCCAGCAACTAGGCGCATGGCCAAGAGTGCCCGGCATACGGGCTCGTCCTAGCTAAGCATATTGCGGGACAAGTCGGACAACGGCGCCGCGTTAACTCCTGTTTCGTGGATCGCCACCGCCACGGCGGCAAGAGCACACGACGACGGCGGGCCGCACCGGTGGTGCCGCCCGCCGTCGTCGACGTGCTAGTCGGTTCGCGTGCTGGAATCCGCTGCTACGGCGTAGCTGTTACGGAGCAGCGTCCAAGGTCACGTCGAGCTCCTGCGACTGGCCGCTACGCTGGACGGTCACCTTGACTGTTGCGCCTGCCGGCTGCTCCCGGACAGCCGCAGTGAGCTGCTCCGGGTCGGTGATGTCTATACCGGCGAACTTGGTCACGACGTCGCCCACCTTGAGCCCGGCCTTCTCAGCTGCGGAGCCCTTGGTCACGGCCGCGACCTGCGCGCCGATCGAGAACCCGGAGCTGCTGCCTGTTGCCGACTTAGGCTGAACGCTGACGCCGAACTGCCCGTGGGTTGCTTTGCCGTTCTTGATGAGTTCCTGCGCAATACGCTTCGCGTTGTTGATCGGGATGCTGAAGCCAACACCAATGTTGCCGCTGGACGAAGACGAAGAACTGCTGCTGCCGGCAGAAGCGATTGCCACGTTGACGCCGATGATCTCGCCCTTGGTGTTGACGAGCGCTCCACCGGAGTTACCCGGGTTGATCGGCGCGTCGGTCTGGATCACGTTGAGCGAAACGGTGCCTTGGCCCGCACTGCTCTGGCTCTGGCCACCGCCTGGAGGGGCGAATTGGAATCCGCCCTGGCCGCCGTTTTGCGAATTGTCCGAGCCGCCGTTGGGAACAGCCGAGGACGCCACGCTGATGGTGCGGTTGAGCGTGGACACGATGCCGTCGGTGACCGTGCCGGGCAAGCCGAGCGGAGCACCGATGGCGATGGCGTTGTCCCCGACGTTGATCTTGCTGGAATCACCCAGGGTGGCCGGCACGAGGCCGGAAGCGTTGTCCACCTTGATGATGGCGAGATCCGACAGCGGGTCCGTACCCACTACCGTCGCCTTCAGCACGCGTCCGTCGCTCAGCCGCACTTCAATGGCGGCGTTCGCGCTGGCACCGTCAAGGGTCACCACGTGGGTGTTCGTCAGGATGTGGCCTTGGTCATCGAGGATGATGCCCGAGCCGGTGCCGCCCTGGCTCCCGCTTGAAGCCATGATGGTCACGACGCTCGGAGTAGCCTTGGCCGCGGCTGCTGTGATGGCGTTGACGTTGTCCGTGTTGTTGACAATCACGGTTCCCGCCTGGCCGCTGCCGGCCGCCACCGGGGTCCGGCTGTTCAACAATTGATCGCTGGCGGCCACCACGCCTCCACCCACGAGACCGGCTGCCAGGATGCAGGCCACCAAGGTCCCGACGCCGAAGACCGGCTTGCGCTTCGGACTAGCCACCGGACCTCCCGGGTGGGCAGGGAACTGCTGAGTGGGATAGTGCTGCGCAGGGTTCGGTCCGCCATAGAAAGGCTGGTGCTGCGGGTAGGCGTGCGGCTGTCCCGCGCTGTGCTGGGAGGCTCCGTGTTGGGGCGCTCCGTTCTGGGGAGCGCTGTGCTGAGCGTGGATCTGCTCGGTGGCGTTTTCGGCCGGGCCTTGGGCCCATGGTGCCGGGGCTACCGGGGTCTGTGCTGTGTGCTCCCGCTGCGCTGTGTAATCGGGCTGCGCCGGGTAATCGGGCTTCGCAGTGAAATCCTGACCCGGCTGGTATGCCGGCAGCGGGGTCGTAGGCTGGGAATTGGCTTGCTTGTCCGCTTCCGCCTTGCCGGTGCTCTCAGGACCATGGTTCTCGGGGCCATTGTTCTCAGGCTCGGCGCCCTGTGCTGGGTTCTCCGTCATGGGACTTCCTTTCTTCCTCGTCCCCTTAACTATCGTCGCTCTTGCTGGATCAAGAGTCGACGTTCGCTGGGAGCTTGCTGAACGCCGTCATCGGATTGGCCCTATGCCGTCGAATGCCGCCGACAAGCCCCTCAACGTTGGAGAAGGTACGATTTCTCCCCGTTTCGCTGGCGGCATATTTACCGCTGTGGACGCTCCAAAAGGTGCACCATAGTATCAAGTGGAATTGCCACAGCGACCTGCCGCTTGACAACCATGCGTGGGGGCGCTGATGCATTCTGTTTCGATTGCTCCGGCCCGGACCAGTCGCAGACGTGCTGAAGGGTTGCACATGCGGTCAATGTTGAAACGTGTACTCGCCGTCATCGGCCTGGCCGGATTGCTGGTCCTCCCGGCCACCGCAGCCTGGGCCGAGGGTCCGGTGACCATCCCCTCCGGCCAGAACATCGTGGACAACGCGAATGTCCTGGGCAACCGCAAGGGCGAGGTCCAGGATGCCATCCAGAAGCTCCTGAAGGACCACAAATACAACTTGTACGTGGTCACGGTGAATTCCTTCGAGAACCCCTCATCGCCCGAGGCCTGGGCCACGGCAGTGGCCACCAAGAAGAGTATGGGCAAGGCTGACGTCATTCTGGCCATCTCCACGGCCGGTCAGTATTATTTCGCACCCAACTCTGCAAGCGCGATCTATTCCAAGAGGTCAACCATTTCGTCCAATGCCATCGCGGCCAACCTGGGCGCAGGCAAGCGTGACTTTGCCCAGGCGGCCATCGACACCGCGGCCGCCGTCGGCGACGCCGCCAGCGGGGGCAGCGGCACGGTTCCTAGCGGCAACTCGGGTGCAGTCGTTTTGATCGGTGCCGGCGTTGTCGCGGCCGGCGGTGTGGGCACGTACTTGTACTTCCGTAACCGCCGCAAGAAGGGCCAGGCATCCGGAACGAGCTACGGCCCGCAGGGCGAACAGCTCGATCCCCTCGCCTCCTTGAGCATCCCGGACTTGCGGCGCAAAGCCGGGTCCCTGCTTATCGAAGCGGACGACACCATCAAATCCAGCGAGCAGGAACTCGGCTTCGCCCAAGCGCAATACGGCGATGCCGCCGTCGGGAACTTCACCAAGGCCTTGCTGGAAGCAAAGAACCATATGACCGAGTCCTTCAAGCTCCAGCAACAGCTCGATGACCACATCCCGGACACCGAAGAGCAGCAGCGCAGTTGGCTTGGCGAAATCATCCGGCGCTCGGACGCGGCCCTCGAGTCGCTGCGGGAGCAGAAGGCCGATTTCGACTCCCTGCGCGAGCTGGAGAAGAACGCGCCGCAGGCTTTGGCCACTGTTGCCGCCGGGGCGAACGAAGCCGAGGCAAAGATCAGCAGCGCGGAGCAATCGCTCAACGGACTGCGCGAGAAGTACGCAGACAGCGCACTTGGCCACGTGAGCGACAACATCACCCAGGCCAAGGACCGGCTTGCCTTCGTTCACAACGCAACAACGACGGCGCAGGAAAAGCTCGCCGCAGGTGAGAGCAGCCTCGCCGCTGTGGCCGTCCGCGCCGCGGAAGAGGGCCTGCACCAGACCAACGTCCTGATCGACGCGATCTCCAAGGTGGCGGGCAACCTCGACGAAGCCCGGAATTCGCTGGAGGGCGCCGTGGTGGAGACCAGCCAGGACCTGGCCCAGGCCAAAGCGATGATCCAGTCCGGCGAACACCCGGAGCTGGCCGGTCCGGTGGCGGGCGTCGAAGCCGCACTGGCGCAGGTCAAGGCCGAAATCCAGGGCGGAAAGATCGATCCCATTGCCACCCTGGACCGGGTGGAGAAGGCACACCAAGCCTTGGACCAGTCCCTCTCGGGAATCCGTGACCAGCAGGAACAGGCAAGGCGCGCGCAAGCCGCGCTCCAGCAGACCATCATGGCTGCCCAGTCCCAGATCAGCGCTACCTCGGACTACATCGCGGCGCGACGCGGCGGCGTTGGCCCCGAGGCCCGTACTCGTTTGGCCGAAGCCCAACGGAATCTCGACTACGCCCTGTCCATTTCCCGCAATGACCCCGTCACCGCACTGACGTACGCCCAGCAGGCCCAGTCGCTCGCTGCACAAGCCGCGCAACTGGCCCAGTCCGACGTCGATCAGTTCGGCGGCTTCGCCAACCAAGGCTACGGCCGCGGCGGCATGTTCGGTGGTGGAGGCAGTGGTGGCGGCCTCGGCGGAGCGATCCTCGGCGGCATCCTCATCAACTCCATCCTCCACGGCGGAGGGGGCGGCTGGGGCGGTGGAAACAACGACGGCGGAGGCGGAGGCTTCTTCGGTGGCGACGGCGGTGGGGGCGGAGGCTTCTTCGGCGGCGACGGTGGAGGTGGAGGTGGAGGCGACTTCGGCGGCGGCGACTCCGGTAGTTTCTAACTCCCAAAGACTAGGTGGGGGCCTGTTCCCCACGTAGAGCGGTACAAAAAACTGATCACTGGATTCAGTGGGCACCACTGAGCAGGACGAAAGGCAACACCATGGTTAAGCAGTCCATTTTCGGGCGGATCGCGCAGCTCGCCAAGGCGAACATCAATGCCTTGCTCGACCAGGCTGAGGACCCGCAGAAGATGCTGGACCAGATGGTCCGCGACTACTCGAACAACATCGCCGAAGCCGAGTCCGCCGTCGCGCAGACCATCGGGAACCTCCGCATGCTGCAGGCCGACTACAACGAGGACATCAAAAACGCCCAGGACTGGGGCAACAAGGCCCTCGCAGCCTCCCGCAAGGCGGACGAGTACCGTGCGTCCGGCAACGCGGCCGACGCCGTCAAGTTCGACAACCTTGCCAAGGTGGCCATCCAGCGCCAGATGTCGGCCGAAAACGAGGCCAAGGCCGCCGAGCCGAACATCGCGTCCCAGTCGGAGGTCGTGGACAAGCTCAAGAGCGGCCTCGACCAGATGAAGGGCAAGCTCAACGAACTCACCAGCAAGCGCAATGAGCTGGTTGCCCGCTCCAAGACGGTTGCTGCCCAAACCCAGGTGCACGACGCCCTCAAGAGCATCGACATCATGGACCCCACCAGCGAGGTAGGCCGCTTCGAAGAGAAGATCCGCCGCGAAGAGGCGAAGGTCCTCGGCCAGCAGGAACTGGCAGCCTCCAGCCTGGACGCCCAGTTCAACCAGCTTGAGGACCTTGGAGAGCAGACTGAGATCGAGGCCCGCCTGGCGGCCCTGAAGTCGGGCGGTTCGAAGGCCGCTATCGGCGCCGGCGCCACCGCTCCGGCAGACGATACCGTGGACGAAGCCGACTTCGACAAGCTCTAGTTCAGCCAAGCGTATGGCCGGGCCTCCAATGAGGCCCGGCCATACGCTTTCTGAGTGCTTTATGCCCCTACGGCGAGCCGTCCAACGATGAGCCTCATGATTTCGTTGCTGCCTTCCAGGATCTGGTGGACGCGCAGGTCCCTGGCAATCTTCTCGAGGCCGTATTCCGACAAGTAGCCGTAGCCGCCGTGCAGCTGGATGGCTTTGTTCGCCACGTTGAAACCGGCGTCCGTGGCGACGCGCTTCGCCATGGCGCACAACCTCACGGTGTCCGGGGCGCCACGGTCCAAAGCGTCCGCGGCCCGGAGGATCAGGGTCCTGGCAGTTTCCAGTTCCGTATCCATGTCGGCAATATCAAACAGCAGGGACTGCTGGTTGATGAGCGGGCCGCCAAAAGCCGAGCGTGACTTGAGATAGGCGATGGACTTCTCCAGTGCCGCCTGGCCACCTCCCAGCGAACAAGCGCCCATGTTGACCCGGCCCCCGTTGAGGCCCTTCATCGCGATGCCGAATCCGCTGCCTTCTTCGCCAAGCCGGTTCGCCACGGGGACGCGTACGTCCTCGAAGATGACCTGCCGGGTGGGTTGGGCATTCCATCCCATCTTCTTTTCATTCGGGCCGAAGGACAGCCCAGGCGCGTCCGCGGGCACAACGATTGCGGTGATGCCCTGACTGCCCGTGTCCGCGGTCCGCGCCATGACCACATAGACGCTGGAAACTCCGGCACCCGAAATGAACTGCTTGGTGCCGTTAAGAACGTAACTGTCGCCGTCGAGCACTGCCTTGGTGCTCAGCGCGGCGGCATCCGAGCCGGCTCCCGGCTCCGTAAGGCAATAGCTGCCCAGCGCTTCCATGGACGCAAGCTGCGGCACCCATTGTGCCCGCTGCTCGTCGTTGCCGAAAGCGTCGATCATCCACACCACCATGTTGTGGATCGAGATGTAGGCCGCGATGGTGGGGTCTGCCTTGGACAGCTCCTCGAAGATCAGCGCCGCATCCGTGCGGGAAAGGCCCGAGCCGCCGAATTCTTCCCGGACGTAGATGCCTCCCATGCCGAGGGTGCCCGCTTCACGCAGGACATCCACAGGGAAATGCTTGGTCTCGTCCCATTCTGCGGCATGCGGCGCAATGGCCGTCGTGGCGAAATCGCGCACCATCTCCACCACCGCTTGCTGGTCCTCCGTGAGCTCAAACATTGGCACTCCTTTGCAGTTCTTCCCAGTTCTCCGGGTTGTCCGGTTTTACTGGCCTTTTTCTAGCTATCCGCTGGGGTTTACTTGCTGACTTTGCCCATCAGGGAAGCGACAGGGCGAAGGAACAGCGGCCTCGCGAGGAACCACGCGCCCACAATCACCAGGAGGGACACGGCGAAAATGCCGAAACCAACCCAGTTGATATCGTCGCTGCCGCCATACATGTGGTTCAGGTTGCGCAGCGCCCCGGTAGCGAGGACCAGGGTGACGTGCACGATCGTGAAGAGCACGAAGTACACCATCACAGGGAAATGCACCGCCCGGGCGAGTTCGATGGGATAGACCTTGTTCACCGTGCCGGCCTTCTTGGGCCAGGCAGAGGAGGTGCGCAAACCGGTGATGATGGCGAGAGGGGCGGCGATGAAGACCGTGACGAAGTACGTCAGCAACTGCAGGGCGTTGTAGTTCACCCAACCGTCCTCAGTGGGCCAGTTCAACGATGCGTACTGGAGGGCGGCGGAAATGGCGTTCGGGAAGACATCCCAGCTGGTGGGGACGATCCTCATCCATTGCCCGGTGGCAAAGATCACGATGATGAAGACGATGCCGTTCAACACCCACAGGGCATCGAGGGTCAGGTGGAACCACAGGTCCAGGCTGATCTTGGTTGGTGCATTCTTGGTCCGGATGAATCCCTTGTTGTTGCGGGTCCATTGGGCCGGCGGCCTCTTGGCCGTGCGGACCTGCCAACCGGATCGGACGATGAGCACCATGAAGAAGACGTTCAGGAAGTGCTGCCATCCGAGCCATGCCGGGAAACCTACAGGGGCGTTCGCCGGGAGGCTGGATGCGCCTGGAAAGTCGTGCAAGAACGACTGCACACCCGACAGGCCCGTCAACCATTTGGCAAACAAGACGATGAGCAAAAGTACGACCAGCACGCCTGGAACCACCCAGAGCGGTTGGGACCATTTACTCTTGGCTGCTGTCGACTTTTTGGCGGGGGTGGACATCTTCTCAGACACCTCTCGGAAGAACTTTGCAATCAGGGACGCATCAAGCTAACAGGCTTTGGACCGAAGCGGCCAAAGCCTGTTACGCCGTCAGTTGGAACGGGCTTTCACGGCCTCGATGAGTTTCGGAACCACTGTGAAGATATCGCCCACGATTCCGAAGTCGGCCACCTCGAAAATGGGCGCGTCCTCGTCTTTGTTGATGGCCACAATGGTCTTGGCAGTCTGCATGCCTGCGCGGTGCTGGATGGCTCCGGATATTCCCAATGCGATGTACAGCTGCGGGGACACGCTCACGCCGGTCTGGCCTACCTGGGCCGTCTGCGCAATATACCCGGCGTCGACGGCGGCGCGAGACGCACCGATCGCCGCGCCCAGGGTGTCGGCGAGCTGTTCAACCAGCACAAAGTTCTCGGACGAGCCCAACCCCCGTCCGCCGGAAACCACCGTCGCTGCGGTCCGAAGCTCGGGCCGGCCCGAGACGGCGGCATCGTCGTTGAACTGGTCAATGACTGCTGCACCCTCTGCCCTGGCTTCCAGCGACACCATGTCCACGTCTGCCTTGCGTGCCGGAGCCTGGCCTTCGATCGCCCCCTGCCGGATGGTGAGGATGGGCAGCCCGCCTTCCACCACGGACTCGACGGTATAGGCCCCGCCAAACACCGAATGCTGGGCAACAACGGTTCCGTTGTCGCTGCGCACCTGCACGACGTCGGCGAGCACGCTCCCGCTTGCCCGCACGGCAAGCCGGGCGGCAGCTTCGCGGCCGTCCACCGAATTCGCCGTGAGGACGGCAGTCGGCCCGTAGGCGTGGACGGCACCACTCAGGGCATCCACGGCGGGTGACACCAAAACGGTGCCGGCGGCAGCTGTCAGAGCCGAGTAGATCCGAACCGCGCCCAGCTCACCGAGGCGCGCGACGTCGTCGTCCGCCAGCGGTGCCGAGGACACGACGACGGCGACCGGTGAGCCCAGCGTGGCTGCGGCAGCCAGCAGCCCGCGGGCCGAAGCGGCAATCCCGCCGCGGTGGGAAATTTCAATGAGCACCAAGACGTTCGACATTTCTTTTCCTCCGTCAGACCAGGCGGTTCGCAACGAGGAACACGGCCAGCTCGTCGGCCGCGGTCCCGTCATCTATGAGTTTTCGTCCGGCCGCGCGCGGCGGCCGCTCAACGGTGGAGACCACTACGGTGTGGCTGGCGCCCGTCGGGACGCCAAGCTCGGCGGCGGACAACGTGGTGACGGGTTTGCGCTTGGCCGTCAGGATGCCCTTGAAGTTGGGAAACCGGGCCTCCGGGAAACGCTCGGTCACAGTGATGATGGCGGGCAGTCCGGCACGGACATTGAGGGTTCCACCCTCACCCTGGCGAACGCCGCTCACGCCGTCGTCGGCGATTTCCGCGGAGATCAATGAACCCAACAGTGGCAGTTGGAGATGTTCGGCAATCATGGCGGGCACGACGCCGGCGCGGCCATCCGTCGATTCGTTGCCGGCCATCACCACGTCGAACCCGGTAGACCTCAGTGCAGTCGCCAGCGTTGCGGCCGTTCGACCGGTGTCGGCGCCGGCCAGGGAATCATCCACAATGTGAACCCCTGAATCGGCTCCCATGGAGAGGGCCTTGCGCAAGGTCTGCGTGGCGTCGTCAGGACCCATGGTCATTGCCACAACCTCGGTGCCTTTGTTGGCATCCTTGATGCGCAGCGCGGCTTCGAGGGCGCGCTCGTTGATTTCATCGACCACGGAGTCGGCAGCCTCACGGTCGAGCCGGCCCGTTGCCAGGTCGAGCTTCCGTTCCTCGGCCGTATCCGGCACTTGTTTGACGAGCACGACGATCTTCATTCAACAGCTCCCTCGATGCAAATGGCTGACGCTTGGAATCGAGAATACTAGGAACTCCTAGTATTTACCATGGAGCGAAGGAAGGAATACTTGGAACTCCTATTGATTCTGCCGGGCATGCGGCTTTCCGGGCCGGCGTGGGGATTCGGGCCGGCGGCAGGTTGCAGGCCTTCTTTCGAAGCGATCGATCTAGCCCTGGCGAATGCCGAGGGTGTTCCCGTCGGGATCACGGAACCATGCGCCACGGGCGGGGCCGAGCTGAGCGATGTGCCCTGTTGTGGCAAGGGGACCCTCTGTGTAGTCGAGGAACTCCACGCCCTTGGCGGCCAAGTCGCCGACCACGGCCTCAATGTCGTCCACTTCGAAGTGGGCAAGGGTGTGCTCTGTAGCGGTAGGCGGACGCTTGAAGACTGAGATCTCGCTGACGGATCCGCAACGGTACCGCACGCCGACCGGAGTCTCCCAGAGGAAGGTCAACCCCAGGATGCCGCCATAGAATTCTTTCGCCCGCTCCAGATCGGTGACCGGAATCGTCGCCACTATCATCGTCGCACTGATCATCTCGGGCCTCCTCAGGGCGGCCCATTCCGTCAGGATGAACGGGCCATTCGGCCCAAGTGTCTTCCTCCGGGAGCTGACTGTCAACGAGGATCGGGAGATTCAGCGGTGCTGCGTCGCACGGCCATCACCACGCTGACAAGTACCGACAACGCTATGACCACGACCATTCCGGCGAAGTTCGGCTGGAATTCCAAGGCCAGCGCCCCGTTTTCGGCTCCCCGAGTCGCGGTGAAAAGTCCCGGCAGGGTCGCCCGGGAACCCGTCGAAATGGCGATCACGCTCACTGCCACGCACAGAATGAACGCCAGGGCCAATCCGCCGGCCACGCCGTCCAGCGCTGCGCCAACTATTTTCGACACCGTTTTCATTGGGGTCCCTCCTCGAGCCGGCCAACGCGGAGCGCCGCCTGTATTCCAGTGATGAAGCTTTGTCCCCGCCCAAGAAACTACTCCGACATTCTGCCTCTCGGGGGTCGAAGTGGTTAAGATCCGTACAGATTTGCCAAAAATCAGTGTGTTTTCCGGCAATCTCAGTGTGGATCTCGGCGCTTCTGCGTGTGAAAAAACGTTTCACCCGGATCGGCCCGCATGGCCGTCTAAGACCGCGTCCAAGACCTCCTTGGGGAAATTAGGAGCGGATGTCTCCACTGCGCGCCCACATCAGGGTCGGGAGGGCGGCGAAATGGGGTTAAACGAAAGAGTCCGCCCAGACGGGCGGACTCTTTCGTTTATTTGGTTGCGGGGACAGGATTTGAACCTGTGACCTCTGGGTTATGAGCCCAGCGAGCTACCGAACTGCTCCACCCCGCGTCGCAGAATTAACTCTACCGCACATTCGAGGGCGCCCCTGACCATTCAGATGTGCGCTGCAGCACGATGGGATCTGGAGGATCTTCGGGCAGGAGCAACAGCCCTTGAGGGTGGTTATCCTCCCGTGGACTTGGCGCCGTCCTGACCTTCTTTGCTTTGGGAAAGCGCTTGCGACACGGCAAGTCGCGTCATATCGGCGTCGAGGCGGCGCAAAGAAGGTCAGGACGGAGCTGGCACAGCCTTACCCGGCACATGCCCCACCGATCCCGCACTCCCCCACCCGCGAATCGACGGAAAACAAAAAAATCCGGCACAGTGTTTCCACTGTGCCGGATCTTTTATCCAGTTGCGGGGACAGGATTTGAACCTGTGACCTCTGGGTTATGAGCCCAGCGAGCTACCGAACTGCTCCACCCCGCGTCGCAAGAACTACTTTACCTGCAGGTGAATGTCAGGCCAAATCGAAACGACGTGACCTCCGTCTCCCCCGCCGGGCGGCCACCATGCACGGGCCTCCATATCAAAAGGAAGACCGGGCCAGCCCTGGGTGGGCCGGCCCGGTCTTGCGAAGCCCCCAGCTAAGCCGGAATCGCCCAGCTGGACTTAGCTATTTGCTTGGCGAGGGCGACCCCGTTGGCGAGGCCGACGGGCTAGCCGAGGGGCTGGCACTTGCCGACGGAGCCGGGGTGGCACCAAGCCGGGACTCGGCGTCGAGCGCTTTCTGTATCGCCGCGGACAGGAGGCTCTGCTGGGCACCGTATCCGGCGAAGTCGCCCTTGGCCAGAGCGGCCTGGCCATCCTGGATGGCCTTGTTGGCCTGATCCAGCGCAGCCTTCAGCTGGGCCTGTGCATCCGCCGTCGCAGGTGGCGTAGTAGTCCCCGGCGGAGTTGTGGTCTGGCCGTTATTGGCCGAGTCTCCCGCCGAGGCCCCTGAATCGCCCCCGAAGAGGATCTTCAGCGCACCGTCAAGCGTGGGGGCAAAGCCGACCTTGTCGCCAAAGGCCACGAGCACGCGTTGAAGCGTCGGATAGGAGGTCTCACCAGTGGACTTCAGATACACCGGTTGGACATAGAGCAGGCCTCCGCCCACCGGCAATGTCAAGAGGTTGCCGTTGAGCACATCGGATGCTCCCTGCCTGAGCAGGTTGAGTTCCCGCGACACTTCAGGATCGGAGTTGAACTTGTTCTGGGCCTGTCCTGGGCCTGGAACCTGGGTATCCGTTGGCAATTGGAGTAATCGCAACTGGCCGTAGGTGTCTGCCTTCACCCCCTTTTGGCTACCGGCGTCGGAATCGGCTGCGAGGAAGCCGTACAGGATGTTCCGGGCGGCGCCGTTGACCACCTGTGGAATGAAGGAAGACGTCAGCTGGAAGGCCGGCTTGGTCTGGTCGGGCATCTGCAGGGACATGTAGAACGGAGGCTGCCGGACGGGATCCGTGACCGTGGGGTCGTTCGGAACGCTCCACGCGTCGTTGTTCTGGTAGAAGCTGTCCGCGTTGGTCACGTGGTAGCGCCCAAGCAACTCGCGCTGGACCTTGAACAGGTCCTCCGGGTAGCGGACGTGGCTCATCAGCTGTCCCGACATCTCAGAGTACGGCTTGACCGTGGTCGGGAAAATCTTCTCCCACGCTTTGAGGATCGGGTCCTGGTCATCCCAGGCGTACAGCGTGACCGAGCCGTCATAGGCGTCAACCGTGGCCTTGACCGAGTTCCTGATGTAGTTGACCGCGCTGTTCGGCAGGGCCGCCGTGCGCCCGGAGGTCGTCTGCGAATCGGCCGTAGCGTTTCCCAGTTGCTGCTGCTGGGAGTAGGGGAAGTACTGGCTGGTGGTGTAACCGTCCACGATCCACTTCACCCGGCCGTCGACAACTGCCGGATAGGCGCTTCCGTCAACCGTCAGGTAGGGCGCAACCTTTTGCACGCGCTCACGCGGAGTGCGGTCGTAAAGGATCTGGGACTTCTCGTTGACGCCGTCAGACAGCAACAGGTCCGAGGACTGGAACTTGATCGAGTAGAGGAGGCGGTTGAACCAGTTGCCCACGTTGGGGCCACCGTTGCCGGTAAAGGTGTACTGAGTTTCAGTCGACGTGTCCTTGCCGGCCGGTCGGTCCTGTTCGCGGTGCGGAGCACCGTCGGGGGCGCCGACCACCGAGTAGTCCGGCGAATCTTCACCGAAGTAGATGCGGGGTTGGTAGCTCGCATCGCTGCCAAGGGTACCCATGGACGGAATTCCGGACAGCAGGAAGTCCGGCTTTCCATCAACCGTGAAGGTATTGCCCTTGGCCGCCACGACGCCGTAACCGTGGGTGTAGACGATATGCCGGTTGACCCAGGTCTGCTGGCTGGCGTTCAGCCCGTCCTGGTTCAACTCCCGGACAGCGATTACGGTGTCCTGGGTCTTGCCGTTCACGGTGTAGCGGTCGACGTTCAGGGCCTTGGGGAACTGGTAATACGGACGGTACTGCTCCAGTTGGGAGAACGCCGAGGAAACCAGGTTCGGGTCCAACAGCCGGATGTTGGCGGCTGTCTGGGCATCCTTGGCAAGCGCCCCGGTCTTGGCGTCCGTGGTGGCGTTGTAGGGAGAAACCTTGATCTTGTCCAAACCGTAGGCGGACCGGGTCATGGCTATGTTGCGGTCAATGTACTTGTTTTCGAGCGTCTGCTCCGAGGGGCGGACTTGGAACTGCTGGATGACCCAGGGATAGACACCACCGGCGAGGATGGATGTGATGATCAGCATGGCCGTGCCGATCACGGGCAAGCGCCAACGGCCAATCACGGCGGCCACAATAAAGAGGACGGCCACAAGACCCGCGGCAACGGCCAGGATGGTCTTGGTCGGAATCACAGCGTTGACGTCCGTGTAGAGGGCACCTGCCCAGTGGCCACCGTTGTTCTGGACGGTGCTGTAGACGTCAAGCCAGAAGTTGGCTCCGAGAAGCAGCAGGAAAACGGCCCCGGTCACGGCCAAGTGGATTTGGGCGGCACGGCTGGTGAAGATGCCGCGTTCCATGAGCCGGATGCTGCCATAGAGATAGTGGGTGAGGATTCCCGCGATTCCGGCAATCACCACAACGCTCATGAGGAAACCCGTGACAAAGCCAAGGAACGGCAAAGTCATGAGGTAGAAGCTGATGTCCAAGCCAAACTGGGGATCCGCCTGGCCGAAAGGTACCAGGTTGAAGAACAAGAGCACCGATTGCCACTGGCTCGCGGCCGCGCTGCCAGCGAAGAGGCCGAACAGCACGGGGATGCCGATCATGACCACGCGTCGCACGGGCTCCAGTTGGGCCTGGTACCGATTCAGGTTGTCCCTGACCTCGGAATCCGGAGCGTAGACCGGCCGTGCATGGTAGGCAACGCGGATGGCGTAGAAGACCGGCACGAACATCAGGACGAATCCCGCCAGGAAGATCAGGATCCGGGCAAGGTTCTCCTTGAAATAGACCTCGAAGAAGCCCAACTGCTGATACCAGAGGACGTCTGTCCACACATTGGCGAAGAAAATGAATCCCACCACGGCGACGGCGACGATGATCAAAGTTGGAGTGAGTGCACCCCGTCTCCGCTGCGGTCTTCCGGGCGGGCTGGTGCTGGCTGGACGGGACAAACTCGATACCTCATCGCTGGTCGTCAGTTAACGGTCATCAGTGCGTGTGTTCGTCGGCCCCGGTGCCGGGTAGTAATGGCGGAGGCCGTCATTAGTGCCACGAGTGGCGGTGGAGCTAAGTTCCATCATCAGTCTAGTTGTTGGAGCATGTCGGGAGGCGGGACATATCCTGGCCCGAGGCGAGTCGCTCCACAGCGGATTTCGCGTCCGCGAGGGTGTCCACTTTGACTACCTGCAGCCCGTCCGGAACGTGGCCCACGACCTCGTCGCAATTGGCGGCAGGCGCGAGGAAAAGCGTGGCGCCGCCGCTGCGGGCTCCGCGCATTTTCTGGGCGATTCCGCCAATGGGTCCCACGGTGCCGTCCGGCGAAATGGTGCCGGTGCCGGCCACATGCTTGCCCCCTGTGAGGTCCCCGGGGGTGATGCTGTCGATGATGCCCAGCGCGAACATCATGCCGGCGCTCGGTCCGCCCACCTGGTCCAGGGAGATCTTGACGTCGAACGGGAACGTGAACTTGTACTGAAGCAGTACGCCCAGGATGTACTTGCCGTTTGAGCCCTTGCCCGGAGTAATGCTCACCGTCACCGGTTTGCCGTTACGATCGACGACGACGGCGGCAGGCGCGCCCGCGCCGTCGGCCAATGCGGTTTGGACGACGTTCAGGGACGTGACGGCCTTGCCGTTGATCGACGTGAAGACGTCCCCGGCCTGGAGTTTGCCCGCCGAGGCCGAGCCATCGGACAATCCTGCGACCGCAAGCTTCTGCCCGTACGGGATGTTCTCTTCCTGAAGGGCCGAAGCTATTGCGTTCTCCTGGGACGTGGTCATGGCAAGCGCGCTTTCCTGTTCGGATTGCTGCTTGGTGGTGCCCTTGGGATAGAGAAGTTCTTCGGGGTACACGGCCTTGGAACCGTCCAACCAGGCTTGGAAGGCCTCGAAGATGTTGACTGGTCCGTTGGGGCCCCCGTTGATATAGACGGTAGTCAGGTCCAGATTTCCCTTGGCGGGATACGACGCGTGTCCGGTGATGCTAATGACAGGCTTGTTGTGGTCCATGCCCAAGGTGTTGAACGTCGGTCCGGGAGATTCCACGACGTAGGGAACAGGAAGGACAGCCGCGGCGATTCCCAACACAATGGTCAGTGCCCCGGCGACCAACATCGCGACGTACCGGCCGTCGCGGCGCCGTGCCGGTGGGGGCGCGTCGGGCGCTTCCTGTACCGGCTCCTGCGATGGTGCGGTGTCCCGCTCCGGGGAATGGCCGTCCGATGTCGGGACGTCCTGGGAGTTGGAGGGGCCGAGAGGCTTTCCGGGTTCCCCGGCAGCTCCGGGGCTCGGCAAACTAGTCAATGAAGGACCTCTCCGCGCCGGGGAACCGTGTGTCCGACGCTACCGTTTCGACCCCCTCAGCGCGGAGGCCGGTAAACATACCAACGATCCACCCTACTTGCTGTGCCTGCCAGTCGTGCTTTGCCTAGAGCGAACGACGCGTTCTTGAGGCAGACAGCCCCCGGGCATCGCGGTACCTTGAAAGTGATCACCAGTCACACCGACGATCGGCGGCACCATGACCTCCAACCCCAATACCCCCTCCAATGGAGACGATTCACCCGTGGATCCCTTGGCAGAAATGCTGAAGAACCTGATGGGCGGGCAAGGCATGGGCAACATCGACCCCGCCGAATTGGCAAAAGCCGCAGGACTGCCGAACGACCCGAATATGCTGCAGCAAATGTTCGCCCAAGTGCAGGCCATGATGAGCTCCACTTCCGAGGGCCCCGTCAATTGGCAGCTTGCCCACGAGAACGCCCGCCGTGTTGCCGCCGCCGGCACGGATCCGTCGGTGAATGCCCTGCAGGCCCGCGAAGTCGACGAAGCGCTCCGCCTCGCGGAACTTTGGTTGGATCCCGTCACCGATCTTCAGGCAACGGGCCTCATCGGCCGCGCCTGGTCGCGCGCTGAATGGGTGGAAGCCACCCTCGCCACGTGGAAACGGCTCACTGAGCCGGTGGCCAACAGCATCGCCAATGCCCTGTCGGACGCCCTCACCCAGCAGATGCCGGAAGAAATGAAGGCCATGATGGGCGGCACCTCGTCCATGTTGCAGAACATGGGCGGAGCCATCTTCGGCATGCAACTGGGCCAGGCCATCGGGGCCCTGTCCGCCGAAGTGGTCAGCTCTACCGACATCGGCGTTCCGCTCGCTGATCTTGAGATGGCATTGCTGCCAGCCAATGTGGCGAAGTTCGGCGAAGGCCTGAGCGTCCCGGAGAATGACGTGCGGTTGTTCCTTGCGGTCCGCGAAGCCGCGCATGCCCGGCTCTTCGTACAGGTTCCATGGCTGCGCGGACATCTCCTCGGGGCCATCGAAGCCTACGCCCGAGGCATCCACATCGACTTGTCCCGCGTCGAGGACCTCGCCCGGGACCTCGATCCCGGCAACCCCGAGGGGATTCAAGAAGCCCTGTCCCAAGGTGTGTTCACGCCCGAGCGCACTCCCGAACAATCGGCTGCCCTGGAGAAACTCGAAACTGCCCTGGCGCTGGTTGAGGGCTGGGTGGACGAGCTCACGGCTGCTGCCACCGAGAATATGCTGCCATCCGCCGTCGCACTCCGCGAGACTGTGCGGAGGCGCCGCGCCACGGGAGGACCCGCCGAACACGCGTTCTCCTCGCTGGTGGGACTCGAGCTGCGCCCGCGGCGCCTGCGCGAAGCCGCCGCGTTGTGGGCCGCGCTGAAGGACGAACGTGGAATCGCCGGCCGCGATGCCATCTGGCAGCACCCCGATTTGCTCCCCACGGCACACGACCTCGACGACCCGGCGGGCTTCACCGAACGGCGCCGCCTGGCTGAAGCCAGCGACACCGAAGTGGACGACGCGCTGCAGAAGCTCCTCGAAGGTGGCTACGACGCTCCGAAGGATGAGGAGAACACAGAGGACAGTCCGGAGGCTCCGAAGCCTGAAGACGGAGATTCCCCTGACGACACGGAGCCCGGAGGGCCCAAAGCCTAGCCGCTCCTGAATCGCCTAATCGGCGTCGGCGTCCCAGCCCGCGGCTGGGGCACCGGCGCCTTCTTCATCCGGGCCAAGCCCCCGCGACGTCGCAAAGGCGACGCCCTCCAGGAAGGCCTTTGCCCGCTGTGTTTCGGGGTACGCCTCCAGCAAACGCCAAAACGCGGCGTTGTGCCCGGCCACCAGCAGATGCGCGAGTTCGTGGAGCAGCACATAGTCGATGACCCACTGCGGCATGGGCTGGAGCTTGTCCGAAAGCCGGATGGTCCCGTCCGCCGGAGTTGCCGACCCCCACCGTGACTTCTGGTTGCTCACCCAGCGGACCGACGTCGGGATGGACCGTCCGCCCAGATACTTTGACGATAGTTCCGCGGCATGGGCGGCAAGCGCTGTGTCGCTTGCGGGTCTCCTCCTGCCGGCACCGTGGGCGCCCCGCTCCCCCTGGCGCTTGAGCTTGTCCAGCATCCGCCGGACCCATTCGCTCTCTTGCGCTTTCGTGAAATGGGCGGGAATCGCGACGACGGCGTTCCCGTCCTCCCAGAATGCCGCCACGGTACGGCGGCGGCGGGCTGAGCGACGAACGACGACGGGCGCCCCGTCGTCGGTGGTCAGCGGCAAAGCGGGCTGGCCCGCGGTCCGCGGCACTAGGCAGATCCGTTCTCGACGAGAACTGCCAGCACGGCTTCGCCGTATTTTTCCAGTTTGGAGGGCCCGACACCGGCGAGTTTAGCCAGGTCCTCAAGGGACTCCGGCCGGGCCTCGGCGATGGCAGTCAACGTCGCGTCCGTGAAGACCACATAGGCCGGAACCTCGTTGCTCAGGGCCTCTTCCTTCCGCCATTGACGCAAAGCCTCAAAGGTCTGGTCTTCGTACGTGGGCGGGCACTGGCTGCAGCGACCCACTTTGCGTTCGGCGCCGGTGGCGAGCATCGTGCCGCAGACCCTGCACGACGCCGGTGCCGCCGCCTTGCGCCGTGGCGTGGCGCGGCTGCGCGCGCTGGCTCCGAGCACCGAATCCGGGCGAAGCCCGTCGAGGAAGCGCGAGGGCTTGCGGTTGGCACGGCCACCCGGCGTGCGGGCCGTGGACCAGGACAGGTTCAGGTGCTCGCGCGCCCGCGTGATCCCGACGTAGAGCAGGCGGCGTTCCTCGTCCACGCTCTCGGGAGTGTCCGCGAAGGAAATGGGCATAAGGCCCTCGCTCAAGCCCACCAGGAACACGGCATCCCATTCCAGGCCCTTCGCGGCGTGCAGCGATGCGAGCGTCACGCCCTGGACCGTTGGTGCGTGCTGCGCAACCGAACGTTCCTGGAGTTCGTTGACGAATTCCATCAACGTGAATTCCGGCCCGCGGCTGGCGGCGAGTTCGTCCGCAAGCGCCACGAGCGCTGCGAGCGATTCCCAGCGTTCGCGGAGGGCACCGCCGCTGTGCGGGGCGGCATCCGTGTAGCCGAGCGAAGCCACGATGTCGCGGACCAGTTGGCCGAGCGGCTCCTTCGCGGAATCCTCGGCTACGGCACGCGTGGCGGCGCGCAACTGCAGGATGGCGTCCCGGACCTCCTTGCGCGCGAAGAATCGCTCGCCGCCCCGTAGCTGGTAGCCGATGCCCGCCGAGGCAAGAGCTTGCTCGTACGCTTCCGATTGGCCGTTGGTGCGGAACAGCACGGCAATCTCGCTTGCCTTGGTGCCGGCGTCGATCAATTCCCGGATCCGGCCCGCGACCACCGCCGCCTCGGCCTCGTCATCGGGGCACTCCATGAACCGTGGCTCCGGTCCGGCCGGACGCTGGGCAAGCAACTGAAGGGGTTTGGCCCAAGCGGCGTCGGCAACCGTTCCACCACTGCGGCGGGACCCCAGGAGATCGTTGGCCAACTTCACCACTTGGGGCGTGGAACGGTAGTCACGAACGAGTTTGACGACCGTCGCCGAGGGGTACTGGCCCTTGAATCCCAGGAGATGCTTGGGAGAGGCTCCCGTGAAGGAGTAGATGGTCTGGCTGGCGTCGCCCACGACGCAGAGTTCGTCGCGGCCGCCAAGCCACAGTTCCAGCAGCCGCTGTTGCAGCGGGGAAACGTCCTGGTACTCGTCCACCACGAAGTGCCGGTACTGCTCGCGGACCGTAGCTGCCACTTTCGGGTCTTCCTGGAGGATGCCCACCGTGATCAACAGGACGTCCTCGAAATCGATCACGTTGCGGTCCGTCTTCACGTCCTCGTAGGACTGGAAAACCCGGGCGACGGCTGTGAGGTCGAAACCCCCGGGAGTGCCGCGGCCATGCGCGTTCTCGAGGTAGTTGGCCGGCGTCAGCATGGAAACCTTGGCCCACTCGATCTCCGCCGCGAGGTCACGGATGGAAGCACGATCGGTACTCAGCCGAAGCCGTCGCGCGGCTTCGGCGATCATGTTCGCCTTGTGGTCCAGCAGGTTCGGCAGGACACCGCCGACCGCCTGCGGCCAGAAGAATTGCAGTTGCCTGAGCGCTGCGGCGTGAAAGGTGCGTGCTTGGACGTTTCCGATGCCTAGATCCCGCAGGCGGCTGCGCATCTCGGCGGCGGCCCGGGAGGTGAACGTGACGGCCAGGAGGCGCTGCGGGCTGTAGACACCGGAGTGCACACCATAGGCAATGCGGTGCGTAATCGCCCGGGTTTTTCCCGTCCCCGCTCCGGCGAGGACGCACATGGGCCCGTTGAGGTTGCTGGCGACTTCCCGTTGCTCGGCATCAAGGCCGCCGAGAATCCGGTCCTCGAGTGAAACGGTGTCGCTGAAAATGCCGTCTGTCACTGCTGGAGGTCCTCGATGACGCCGCCGTACCAGTGCTCGATCAAGGAACGCGCAATCGAAAGCCTCGTGGAGATCGTGATCTCGCCGCTGAGCACGGCTGCCTGGAGTTCCGCGCGGCTGAACCAGCGCGCCCGGGTGACCTCGACGCCGTCGGGCCGGGCCTCGACGTCGTCAGTTGTTGCGGTGAACCCGAGCATAAGCGAAGCCGGGAACGGCCACGACTGCGAGCCAAGGTACTGGCAAGCGGTGACCCGTACACCCACCTCTTCCCCGATTTCGCGAACCACGGCCTGTTCGAGCGATTCCCCTGGCTCAACGAAGCCGGCCAGTGTGGAGTAGTTCTTGGCGTCAAGCGGCCCACCTCCACCGAGGAGAAGCCTGCCGTCGGAACCGACCACTGTGACGATGATGGCCGGATCGGTCCTCGGATAGTGCTCCGATTTGTCCCGCGGGCACCGCCGGACCCAGCCGCCGGCTTCGATTTCCGTGGGAGTTCCACACTGCGGGCAGTGGGTATGGGTGGCATGCCAGTTGGAAATCGCGCTGGCCTCGACAAACAAGGCTGTGTCCAGCGCACCAAGGCGGGCGGCTACCTCCCGGAATCCCGCCCAGGAGCCGTCGGCCGGAAGGCCCGCGGCTCCAGGCGAAACCGGCTCAGCAGGCACAAAGAGGACAATTGGGGTTTGCTCCGGGACGGCGGAAGCAGCAAGGGTCCGGCCGAGATAAATGGCAGTGAGCGGTCCGCCGGCGGCCTGGAGGGATTCGAAGAGCGGCGCGGCGTCGCCCAGCCACAGCTTGTCGCCCAGTACGAGCGCTTGGCGCTGCGACACCACCATGGCCTTGGCCGAACCCGAGGAGATCACTTCGTCAAGCATGCCCGGTTTCAGGCGTTCGGCAGATCCGCGGTCAACCATGGCAGGGCGCACCGGAAGAACAGTGTCAATAAGGTGGTTTGCCGGCGCCTGGAACTCGGTGAAACTCATGTACCTACCGTACTGACTCGCACCGACAATTGACATTTGGATCTTTCAGCGACGCATGCCCCTGGATCCGGTTTTCCAGCGGATCTGAAGACTCGCCGCACTGCATCGCTGCCAGAGGCGCTTGTCAATCTACCGTGGAAGACGTGAGAAGAACACCGTTCGAACTGGCCGCTGTAGCTACTGCGGCGGTGCCCGGCCTGACGCCGATGGCTGCCGCCTCTGCCCCGGATGATGCTGCCGATTTCGATTCGGCGCTCCTGCTGGACTCCGAGGGCAAACGGTGGCGTGTCCGTGCGCCGCGCCATCCGGAAGCCAGCGCCCGGCTGGAAACCGAATTCATGATCCTGCGGGCTTTCGCGCCGGCGATCCGGGCCGAGCTGCCCTTTTTGATGCCCACTGTGGCCGGAACGGTGCGCCAAGGCGCGCTGAGCACCTTTGTTTACGCCCACTTGGCTGGGGCCACGCGCAGCATCGAAGAGTTGTCCGCCTGCAGCGATGCCTTGGCCAAGGAGATCGGTGCGGCGTTGGCCGCCGTGCACGACCTCCCCCAATCCCTCGTCAATAACGCCGATCTTCCCAGCTACACGGCCAACGAATTCCGCCAGCGCAAGTTGAACGAGCTGGACCAGGCCGCCACAACGGGCAAGATTCCGTCCTCGCTGCTCCGTCGCTGGGAGCATGCGCTGGAGGACGTGGCGCTCTGGCGCTTCAACCCGTGCGTGGTCCACGGGGACCTCCATGAAGACAACCTGCTGGTCGACGGCGATAGCGTGACGGCCGTGACGGGGTGGACCGATCTGCGCATCGGCGATCCTGCCGATGACTTCGCCTGGCTCGTGGCGTCAAACGAACAGAAGTTTGTTGAGTCCGTCCTCCGGCACTACACGGAAGCCAGACGGGATACACCTGACAGCCACCTGCTGCGACGCTCGGCACTTCTTGCCGAATTCGCCTTGGCCCAGTATCTCGTCAAGGCCTTGGCGGCCGGTCACAGTGAGATGACGGCTGAAGCCGAGGCGATGCTTAAATCCCTCGCCGACGACATCGAGGAGCAAAACGCGTTGGCGGCCGAGGAGGCCGAAGCCGCCGCTGCGGAGCGTGCCGCTGCGGACGGGCTGGCGGCACCGGCAGTTGTCATTGCTTCCGAAGCCAAGGCCCCGGCGGGCGGCCCGGCGAAGCCCACGGTAAGTATCACAGCCATCCCGGAGCCTGCTCACGACGACGTTCCCGAGGTTCGCCCGGAGACGGCCGCGGCAACGCCGTCGGTCACGGTTGAACCGTTGGAGGCCGCCGCCTCAGACGAAGCCGCCGCTGAGCCTGCGGGAGAATCAGCGAACGGGACCGCCTCGACGACGGAGACGGCGTCCGAATCCGACGACACGTCGACGACGGCCCTCCAGGTAGTGGAGCCCGCGCCACTCCAGGACGCCAAGGACCGTTAGTCCATCGTGGTCTAGCTGCCGTGGTTTCGGCTGCCGCGGTTTCGGCTGCCTAGCGGGTTCGGTTGCCCAGCGCGGAAGCGACGATGTTCTCCAGTTCCTCCGCGGTGCACAGGTCGTGGGGCCTCACGACAGAGTCGTCGGCAACGTAGTAAAACGCTGCACTGACCTGCTCCAACGGCACACCCTTGAGGCGCGCCCATGCCAGGCGGTAGACGGCCAGTTGCACGGCGCGGGTCTTGAGTTGCCTGCCGGCCGGGCGCTTGCCCGTCTTCCAGTCCACCAGTTCCCATGTGCCGTCCGCCCCGCGGAACACTGCGTCAATCCGCCCGCGCACCACGACGTCACCGATCCTTGTTTCCACGGGAACCTCGACGAAGGCCGGGGACCGGTGTGCCCATTCTGAATTGCTGAACGTCGCCACCATGTCATCGAGTCCATACGCTTCGTCGATGTGGGAATCGGAGCCGGGTGCTTCGTCGAGATCCAGCATGCCGGTGGTTCCGTAGTATTCCTCCACCCAGGAATGGAAGGCGGTGCCTTTGCGCGCCGAGATCCCGGGTTGCCGGGGCACCGGGCGCCGGAGCTGGGCCAGGACCGCAGCAGGATCGTCTCCGAGATCGACGAACATGGACGCCGAGATGTGTCCGGGCAAATGGACGTCTTGGACGGGTTTCCGCCGCAACTGCCTTTCCAGCAACAGTTCCGCTTCGGCAGCCCAGCCGGCTGCCGTCCCGCGGAGGGACGTCAGCGAGGCATCCATGACAAGCGGCGAATCCGCCCGTAATCCTTCGACTGCGTCCCTGACCCGGATTGCCGCCGCCTCCATGGCAGCCCGCCGGCCCGGGACCAAGCGGAGCCGTTCCCCCGTGCGGGGGTCACTCGGGCCCTCAAGCGGATCGTAGGGGAAGACCGCCACCTCCGTTCCGACTGTCAAAGGGCTCTCCGTGGGCAGCGCGTCTTCGCTAAGGGACTGGGGATGAATGGCGGCGGCCGATGCCCGGCCGGCCTCGCCTCCTGCCTCGCCCGCAAGGCAGGCCAGCTCGGCAAGGAAAGGTGACGTCTCCGCAATGCCTGCCCGGGAACCATTCCACGCGGCACTCGAGGCCCACAGGACGAACTTTGCACGGGTATAGGCAACGTAGGCGAGTCGCCGCTCTTCGGCCTCACCGTGGTGCTGGACTTCCGATTTGAAGTCCTTTTCGGCGTCCAGCCAGCCCTTTTGGTCCGGCTGGTCCAGATCCCATTGAGGGAGGTCCGCCCGGTCGCCACGCAGGGGCCATGGCAAGGCCGCGGTACCGCTGCTCCACCGGGAGTCCCGGTTGCTCGGGAAGGCCCCCGCGTTGAGGCCGGGGACAAAAACAACGTCCCATTCCAAGCCTTTGGACGCGTGGACTGTCAGCAACTGCACTGCCTCGTGGTTCACCTCTGCGTCGGCCATGTCCAGTCCACGTTCTTCTGATGCGGCCGCTTCAAGCCACCCCAGGAAGGCCAGGAGATCAACCCGCTGCGAAGTCTGCAGGAAACCCGCCGCGGCATCATGGAATGCGTCCAGGTTCCGGCGGGCCTGGTGGATGCTCGTCCCGGGCTTGGCAGCGACCTCAATGTCCAGCAGCATGGCACGTTCCACCTCGCCGATCAGCGTGCTCAGATCGTCTCCGATGAACCCCCGCAGGTTCCGAAGCTCCGCAGACAGCCGGCCAAGACGGTCCAAGGCCGCCGGGCTGAGGGAGCGTCCGTGACCGGAAGTCCACCCTGGGCGGGGCAGGAAGTCCAGCGCCTCCACAAGGCTGGCCGCATCAGTAATGTCGCTCTCCACGACTGTCTCCATCGGGCTTTCGTCCGCGTTGGAGGCATCGTCTGCAGTGCCGCCGTCTCCCGAGCCGCCGTGTGATCGCCGCCTGGCAAGGAACTGGGACCAGTCGCGGAAGGCCATCAGATCAGCAGTTCCGATCCGCCACCGGGCGCCTGCCAGCAAACGCATCAGGGCATCGGAACGGCCGGGATCTGCGAGGACCCGGAGCGCAGCCACGAGATCGACTACTTCAGGGGTGTCGAGGAGCCCTCCGAGGCCGACTATTTCGTACGGGATACCCTGGACCTCGAATTCACGCCGCAAGCACTCCATCTGTGCCCGACGGCGGCAAAGCACTGCCATGGTGGGGGAAACCGGCGTACCGTCTGCCGCGGTTTCAAAGACTGTGCGGCGGTAGCGGCGGACGTCCCGGGCAATCGCTGCGGCTTCGTCTTCGTCGGTGGCAAATCGTCCGAGAACAACGCTGCCGTCCGCCGCTGCCGGGCTCGGCTGCAGTGGAGGTACCGCCACAGTACTCTCTTCGGCCCTCGAGCCGGGGGCTCCCTCACTCGCGGCCGCCTTGTTAAGAGGCGCGGCAATGACGTTGGCGGCGGCCAGGATGTTGCGCCCGTTCCGCCAGGCAGTGGTCAGATACGAGGTGGGTGCCGTGGCAAGGGATGCCGGTCCCAAGCCGTCTTCCACCCGGACGGGAAATTCCTGGACAAAGTGGAACAGCTGGCCGGCCGAAGCACCCCTGAAGCCATAGATGGATTGGTTGGGATCCCCTACCGCCGTCACGGCATGCCCTCCCCCGAACAGGCGGGAGAACAGGACAAGTTGCGCGTGCGAGGTGTCCTGGAATTCATCCAACAACACAACCTTGTAGCGGGCCCGCTCGGTGGCGGCCGCCAGGGGTATGTCCTGCGCAATCTTCGCAGCGAGCGCAACGAGGTCTCCGAAATCGAGGACGCCGCGGTTCCTCTTGGCCTCTTGGTAACGCCCCACCATGTCCGCGACGCTGGCCCTGGTCCGCAACATGGCGCGTAGATCGCCGGCAGCTTGGGTTGGGTTCTTTTTCGCGGCGGACATATAGGGCAATTGGGCGAATTCGGACACCCGGTCCATTAACCAGCCCTGAACTTCGGCGGGTTCGCGCAAGTGTTCGGCGCACTCGCCGGCCAACTGCATCACGGCGTTGACCAACGTGGACTTGGCAGCGGTGAAGTGCTCATAGTCGCCGTCGTACGCTTCGACCACTTCGCTCGCAAGCTGCCACGCCTGGGCGCCGCCAAGCAGGACCACATCGCGCTCGATACCCAAGCGCAGGCCGTAGTCGGACACGATACCGCTGGCGTAGGAGTGGTAGGTAGACACTTTGGGTTCAAGCTCGTCGGAGCCTGCAACCCCCTCCGGGAAGCCGTACTCCCCGTTGTCCGAGGATGCGATGCGCTGCAGGGTGGCCAATTTCGCGCGGATGCGGCTGGCCAGCTCCCCTGCGGCTTTACGGGTGAAGGTGACGCCAAGGACCTCTTCGGGGCGAACCCACCCGTTCGCGACGAGCCACACGACACGGTCCGCCATGGTAGCGGTCTTGCCGGATCCAGCGCCGGCGATGACCAGCCGGGGGGTCAACGGTGACGCAATAATGGCGGATTGCTCTTCCGTAGGACGGTTCCGCTCGCCGAGGATATCGGCCAATTCGCCGGGCGAGAATCGAGGTTCCGGCAGTACGGCGGCTTCTTCGGAAGCCTCTCCGGCTTCGATTCCGGCGAGTGTCTGGACGGTCATTCGGTGACCTGCTTTCCCCTGGCGCACAATGGGCAAATATCGGGCAGTCGGCAGCCGTGGCCTCCGTGGCTGCCTTTTGAGGGATCGTGGCGTGCTTCGAAGCTTGCTCCGGCCATGAGCACGGCGGCCTCACTGACGAGGTCCTGCGCCCAGTTATCTCCCGGATCCAGGGGCTCTTGCGCTTGGACCACGGGCGTCTTCGTCTTGGTTCCCAACTGTGCCAGGACTGCACCGCCCGGAAGCCCCGGAACAGGGAGGTCCTGGAACGCCCCGTGCAACACGGCCGCCTGATACGCACCGAGCTGGGGGTGCGTGGCGAGTTCGGCTTTGCCAGGCTGGCGTTTGCCGGTCTTGAGGTCGACAATCACCAGCCTGCCCTCCGTATCTATTTCCAAACGATCCACTTGTCCCCGAAGCACAGCGTTCCGGCCAGCATCGGGGTCCTCGGCACCGTGGCCCAGGCGCACTTCCGGCAGCGGAACCTCGAAGTCCGCTTCGACCGCGGCCAGGCTGCGGCCCTCGCTCCGCATGACAAGGACGTATTGGGCGAGTTTCCGGACCATCTGCTCTGCCCGTTGGAAGTCCAGCCTGCCTTCCCAGTTGTCCTTCATGCCCAGGGTGGGCCAGCGACGCACGAGCTCCGCGACATACTCGGCGCCGGAAGCTTCGGGCAGTTCCTGGGCAATCGCATGGACCAAGGTGCCCAGGCTACGGGCAAAGTCGGTAGCGGCTTCGCCACCTGCCGCTTGGACAAACCAGTCCAAAGGCGATTTGTGCACAGTTTCGACCTTCGAAGGAGAAACGTACACGGTGCCTTCCGCCGGCACTACCGGCGCGTCGCTGCTGAGCGGTGCCAATCCCCACCAGGAATCCGGATGCGCCCCCGGCACTGCAGGCGACGCGGTCGCGAGGTGTGCCAGCACGCGCGCGGCTTCGGCGGCGTCCTCGGCCACGCCCGGTCGGGCAAGCGCGGCGTCGTCCGGCTGAACCCGCTGCCTCAACTCGGCCACCAAGGCACGCAGGGTCATGGGCCGGCCAACCGGAGTGTACTCACGTTGGTACTGCCCCGGCTCCAAAGGCGCCACATAGTCGAGAAAGGCAGACTGCTGCTCGTCTTCCGAAGAAACCGCGGTGCAGATGAGGACTTCCCGGGCACGCGAAACGGCTGTGGAGAAGCTCCGCAGTTCGTCGTAGCGGATATCCCTCAGCCTGCTGAGGGGCCCGCGCTGCAAGGCGTGTTCAACTCCATGCTCCACGGCATCGGCAAACAAAGTACTGCCGAGGAGCTCACCCCGGAGCCTCGTATTGGGCCAGACTCCCTCCTGCAGCCCCGCCACGATGACCACGGCCCACTCCCGCCCGGCCGCGCTGGCCGGCGTCATGAGCTCCACCGCTTCCTCCAACTGGGCCCTGGCGGCAAGGGTGTCCATGGGGAGTTCCTGGCTGAGGAGATATTCTAGGAACTGTTCGGGACCGGAGCCGGGAAGCTGGTCGACATAGCGCTCGGCGGTGTGGAACAAGGCCATCATGGCGTCGAGGTCCCGGTCCGCGCGGGCGCCGGCAGCGCCGCCGTCGAGCGCCATTTCCGTCCAGCGTGAAGCCAGCCCCGTGGCTTGCCACAACGCCCACAAAACCGTCTCCGCGTTGGCTCCGGGTTCGGCGGCCGCCGAACGTCCCGCCGCGATCATGCGGGCCAAACGCCGGGCCGAGCCACCCTCGATGCCCAAAGAACCCAGTGCCCCCGGCTCCAGCAACGCTTCGACCAGCAACGCATCGCTGGACCGTCCACCACCGCCCAAGAGCTCCTCCCGGCGTAAGGATTGGCGCAGGCGGCGCAACTCGATAGCGGTAGCCCCGCCGATCCTCGACGTGAGAAGCGAGACGGCAGACTCAGGCGTCAGATTGGCGGCGTCCAAAACCACCCCGTACACCTCGAGCAGGGGACGGACAGCCACTTCGTCGCGGACAGCGGAATCCGTAACGGGGACACGGACGGGGATTCCCTGACCGCTCAGGTACCGCTGCAGTTGCGCCAATTGCCCGCCGTTGCGCACGATCACTGCGATGTCGCCGAACTCGTAGTTCCCGCGCAGCTGTGCTTCGAGGATGCGTTGTGCCACGTAGCGCAATTCATGGACTGTGGAGGGCAGGACATGTGCTTCGACCCGGCCCGCGGCTTGATTGGCTCCGGAACGTGCCACCTCCGCCGATGCGGGAAGTGGGTCCAGGCGCCGGGCCAGCTGCCCTCCCGCGCGCTGCGAAATACGCGCAGCCACGCCCGTCCACGCTTTTGCGACACCGGGCAGGTGCCGGTGGGTGTGCCATAGAGGAAGCTCCCGAACGACACCTTCAAGGCCGCCGAGAAGCCGCGGGAGTTCGGCGACGAGGTCCGGACGGGCACCGCGGAATCCCTGGACCACGGTGTCCGGGGAGGACGCCACCAAAACGTCCTTTCCTTCGGCGATGTCCGCGAGCAGTTCAAACACTGCGGGATTTGCCTCTTGGACGTCGTCCACGAGTATCAACTGCAGCCGCTCGCGCTCAGCCGCCAGGAATCCGGGCGAGTCCTGGAAGATCTGGCGCGCGGCGGTGATGATTCCGGCCGGGTCGAAGGCTTCCGGCATGCGCAGGTCCAGGACGTCGCGGTACTCCGAATAGAGGTCTGCGGCGGCTATCCAGTCCGGCCTGCCGCATTCGTAGGCGAGCGACGTAAGATCGTCCGCCGTGCGGCCGGATTCGATGATCCGGTCGAAGAGCTGCCGGATCTCCTGCCGGAAGCCACGCGTGGGCAGCGCGGCGGACAAGTCCTGCGGCCAAGGAAGTTCAAAACCCGGCCGGGCGTGCCCCTCCAGCAGTTCCTTGATGATGAGGTCCTGTTCCGGCCCCGAGAGCAACTTGGGCGGCCGCTGCAGCGGCAGCACGCCCTCGGCTTTGGCTCGCCGGATCAGGTCGAAAGCGTATGACGCCCAAGTGCGCGCCGGCGTCGTACTCAAGCTGCGGTCCAAGCGCCCCGTAAAGGTGTCCCGCAACGCCGACGCCGCAAGCCGGCCGGGTGCGAGAATCAGGATCCGTTCCGGATCCACGCCGTCACGCTGAACCCGCCGGACGGCGGTTTCCACCAGCACAGTGGACTTCCCGGTGCCGGGCGCCCCTGGTATCAGGACCGGCCCGGATCCGTGCGGGAGCCCGACGACGGCGGCCTGGTCGGCGGACAACTCCGGCGCTGCGTAGTGGAGCTCGCGCGGCGGAAGCAGGCGCAAGCGGGCAGGCGCTTGCCGCGATGGTGCTTGTCGCGATTGTGCCTGCCGTGGCGCGGGCGTTGCTTCCTGCGTTGTTGCTTGAGGTGTCGGTGTTGGACTCACACGGTCATTTCATCATCGGGTACCGACAATTTATGGAGCTGACGCTCGAGTTGCTCAGAGATCGCATCGATACTGTCGAAGTCACGGTCCGTCGGGGCCCACCGGGCGAGGGTCAGGTCAACGCGCCAGCGGCCTTCGCCGATCCGCAGATACTCCGCGTAGGCGCCGTGCAGCGGCGTTCCCTCGTCCAAGTAGTGGTGCAGCGCTTCCGACTCAAGGCCTGGGGGCGCCTCGCCGCTGGCACGCAGTACGCGCCACCAAGCCACGGTGCTTCCGTGGTGGCTCATGACCGATCCGATCTGCCGGGGACCGCCCGAGCCCAGAAGCTCGGCAACATCCCCATAGGACACGGCAACGCCGGGCGGCATGAGATCCACGACGGTCAGCACCGCCGTCACAAACTCCATCCGCATGCCCCCAGCCTATCGGCATGGGCCGCCGGATCGGCGCAGAAGGAGTGTCGCTCCGGTTCTTGTCGGAGGGCGCCGGTAGCGTTGAAGCATGAGCTCCTGGAATACCCTCCCCCGCGCCGCGTTCGACCTTGAGACCACGGGACGGAACTCCCGTTCCGCGAGGATCGTCACCGCTTCGATCACCGTAGTGGACGACGACGGCGGCGTCATCAAGGAACTCGAATGGTTGGCGGATCCTGGTATCGAGATTCCCTTGGAGGCCAGCGAGATCCACGGCATCACCACGGAAAAGGCGAGGGCCGAAGGGCGACCGGCAGCAGAAGTGACGCGCGAAGTTGCCGCCGCACTCCAGGAACTGTTCGACGACGGCGTGCCGGTCATTGCGTTCAACGCGAGCTATGACTTCACGGTCTTGGCCGCCGAATCCGCCCGCTACGGCGTGCCGCAACTGAGCCGTTTCCCCGTGCTTGACCCCTACGTCATGAACAAGCAGGTCGACCGGTACCGCAAGGGCAAGCGGACCCTGACCGCTTTGTGCGAGGAATACGGGGTGAACCTCGATAACGCCCATACCTCCGCTGCGGACGCCCTCGCCACCTTGCGCGTCCTTGATGCCATGGCCGGCAAGTTCCCGAAGCTGCAAATGCCCGCCTCCAAGCTGCATCACCTCCAGGTTGATTGGGCAGCCGCACAGGCCGCCGATTTCCAGAGCTACCTGCGCAAGACCAAACCAACGGCAGTCATCGAAGGCAATTGGCCGGTTCTTCCCCCGGAAGATGCCAGCCGCGGAGACTTCTAAGGCTTCCGGACTTTCAAAACGCCCGTCCACGTGCCGGACGCTTTTCCGGCGTCCGCATGATGGGACGCACGTCACATCGCTGTTGCTGCCTGAAAGCCAGCTGGACGTCAGTCACGAATTCCCCACGATACCCGAGTGACGCGGCACCTCAAGGGCACTTTCCACACTTCGCTGAATTTAATTCGGAGTTTCCGGGAATCGCACGCCTTATCGTCGTCAATTTATGGCTGAATGAGTGGATGACATAATTAAGTTTGGCGGGTCGAGTTCTGATATTGCGGCCCAAACCTGCTTTGGCTGCGTTCCCCGCCCGTCTCGATACGAACGCGTGTTCCCCGATGAAAGTGATTTGCTTGATGAAAATCAAAGCCCTGAAGTGGTTCTCTGCTGTCCCAGTGGCTGCAGTTCTCGCCGTCTCCCTGGCCGCCTGCGGTGGCGGAGCGGGCAGCACCAGCAGCGCCTCGCCGACCGACGCCCTCCAAGGCAGCGACCAGAAGACGCTGGACAAGTACACCACCAAGGACGTCACTCCGGTGGACAAGATCGACAAGTCCAAGCTGGGCCTGATCACCGACGGCACCCTGCGCGTCGGCACGCTCTCGGACGCCCCGCCGAACATCTTCATCGATCCCTCAGGCAAGTTCACCGGCTATGACAACGAACTCCTGCGCGCCGTCGGCGCCAAGCTGGGCCTCAAGGTCGAGTTCGCCTCCACTGACTTCTCGGCGCTGCTCTCCCAGGTCAAGAACAAGCAGTTCGATGTCGGATCCTCCTCGATCTCCACCACGGACAAGCGCCGCGAGACTGTCGGCTTCACCAATGGTTACGACTTCGGCTACATGGCCGTCGTGACCAAGACCGACTCCAAGGTCAAGGGCTTCGCGGACCTCAAGTCCGACGTGCGCATCGGCGTCGTCCAGGGCACCGTCCAGGACGACTACGTCACCAACACGCTCAAGCTTGAGCCGGTCCGTTTCCCGGACTACAACACGGTTTACGCCAACGTAAAGAGCGGCCAGGTTGACGCTTGGGTCGCCCCGTCGCAGCAGGCAACCGGCCAGGTCAAGGACGGCGACAACACGAAGATCGCCGAAAAGGTCGTCAACACCCAGAACTTCACTGCCTGGGCCGTGAACAAGGACAACCAGCCCCTGATCGACGCCCTCAACTCCGGCCTTGACGCCGTGATCGCAGACGGTACCTGGACCAAGCTGACGGCCGAGTGGTACAAGGACCGCCCGACCCAGGCGGAGCAGACCCCTCAGGGCTGGAAGCCGGGCAGCAAGGCCGTCCAGATCCCGGCCAAGTAACCAGGCGTTCCATGGATCTCCAGGAAATCCTCAAGCAACTCGGTGAGACCTTCCTCGATTGGAAGGCGATAGGCGAAGTTATCCCCAAGATGTTCGCCGTCGGCTTGCCGAATACCATTGTCTTGGCCGTCACCTCGGGCGTGATCGGAACTGTGCTCGGCATGGCGCTCGCCTTGATGGGGATCTCCCGGAACCCCGTGGCCCGGTGGATAGCCCGCATATACACCGACGTCCTTCGTGGGCTGCCGCCCGTCCTCACCATCCTCGTGATCGGCCTCGGCTTCGGCCCCATCATCCGTCAGCTGAGCGGCTCCACGAGTCCGTATCCGTTGGCCGTCGCGGCGCTGTCCCTGATGTCGGCGGCGTACATCGGCGAGATCTTCCGTTCCGGTATCCAGAGTGTTGACAAGGGTCAGCTAGAGGCAACGCGTGCCCTGGGGTTCGGCTACGGCCCTGCCATGCGGCTTGTGGTGGTTCCCCAGGGCGTCCGGCGGGTCCTGCCGGCGCTGGTCAACCAATTCATTGCGTTGATCAAGGAGTCGTCGTTGGTCTTCCTCCTTGGCTTGCTCGCCTCAGAGCGCGAGATCTTCCAGATTGGCAAGGATGCGGCCTCCACGAGCGGAAATCTGTCGCCCTATGTAGCGGCAGCAATCTTCTACCTGGCGCTGACCATTCCATTGACGCACTTCGTGAACTGGATTGACCGCCGCCTCAGGACAGGCCGGCCGGAAAAGAAGGAACCGGACGAGGCAGCCGCCGTCGTCGGGAAGGGAGCCCAGGCATGAGCGAATTCGCTTCAGGAACACTGACGGCCAAGAACATCCACTTGTCCTTCGGGTCGAACCATGTCCTGCGCGGCATCGACCTGCACGTCGAGAAGGGCACCACGGCTTCCGTGATCGGCCCTTCCGGCTCAGGGAAATCCACGCTCCTGCGCGTTATGAACCGGCTGATCGAACCCGCCCAGGGCGACATTCTGCTCGATGGCCGTTCGGTACTCAAGGACAACCCGGATGAACTGCGCCGGCGGATCGGCATGGTCTTCCAGCAGTTCAACCTGTTCCCGCACAAAACGGTGGCGGAGAACGTCTCCTTGGCCTTGCGGAAGCTCCGTGGGATGTCCAAGGAGCAGGCGCGGGAAGACGCCTTGGCCCAACTGGACCTCGTAGGGCTCAAGCACAAAGCCGACGTCCGGCCAGCCAACCTCTCCGGCGGGCAACAGCAGCGAGTGGCCATTGCCCGCGCGCTTGCCATGAAGCCCGAGGTGATGTTCTTCGACGAGGCAACATCGGCCCTGGACCCTGAACTGGTCAAGGGCGTGCTCGCGCTCATGACCGATCTGGCCAGGGGCGGCATGACCATGGTGGTGGTAACCCATGAGATGGGCTTCTCAAGGAACGTCTCCGACACCGTGACGTTCATGGACGCAGGCGTCGTCGTAGAGACCGGTTCGCCGGAACAACTCTTCACCGAGCCGCGGACCGAGCGCCTGAAGGGCTTCCTTTCGGACGTGCTCTAGGCCTTAGCAACGGGGAATCCCCGGCTTTCAGACGAAACACCCCTCGTGGTGAGCCGTCCGGTAGCCGGGGATTTTTCGTGGCCGGAGCTACTTCCCGGCCTTCACCTGAAGGACAGTCAAGGCCGCGGCATCCACTGAGTCGCGGAATCCAGGATCGGTCTGCGCCCGTTGCAGCACCTGGGCATACATCGCCGGAACTGAAGCAGTGTCCGCGCACAGAACCATGGTGCCGCCCGCCCCGATGAAATTCGTTGCCCTGTCCCCCATGCTCCAGGGCGACAGCTGCACGGCATTGCACAGATCATCGGACACGATGACGCCGGTGAACGCTGCGTCCGTCCGCAACATGGTGCGCATGATCACCGATGAAAACGGCGCCACATGGTCGGGATCGATCTTGTCGTAGTAGGCGTTCGAAATCATGACCCACCGGAGTCCCCGGTCGATCGCTGCCTTGAACGGCATCAGGTAGGGATCCGTCCGGGTGGTTTCGGTGTCGTGGACGTTCGCGCTGACGTCGGTGTTCAGGCTGACGCGCCCCATTCCCGGAAAATGCTTGACCACCGGCGCCACCCCTGCGTCCCGCAATCCGTCCGCCATCGCGTTCCCATGCTCGGACACCGCCGCCGGATTGAAGCCGTATTCGCGCTTGAACGCCCCAATGGGCTTATTCGAGAGTGCAAATTCGGGGCTGGGCACCGTATCCAGTACGGGTGCCAAATCAACATTCACTCCGGCCTGCAAAAGTTGGGACCCCCAGTTCCGGGCGTCGGCGCGAAGTTGTTCCGGGCTCGAATTCCCTTGGTCCAAGGCTGCGGGAATAGGCAGGAACCCGGGTCCCCGGAGGACTTGAACAGAGCCGCCCTCCTGGTCCGTCGCGACGGACAGCGGCAAGCCACGGCTTGAGGCCGGCGAAATGCCCGCCCTCAGCTTTGCCACAACTGATGCCGTCGCCGCGACCCCTGCCTGGCTTCGTCCGGCCAGATAGATATTGCCCACGTGGTTGTTCAGGAGGTCAGCCACCGCGCTCGAATCGCTTCCGTCGGCCTTGGCCGCCACCATGAACAACTGCCCTACCCTTTGTTCCAGGGTCAGGCCCGCGAGCCGCTGTTCCGGCGTCGGGTGTGGAGGCGGCGGCAAGTCAGTGGGCCCGGCGGGAGTAGCAGAAGCAGGCGGCGATCCCGCGGGCGGCGAGCTGGAAAAACCAGGCGTCGGGACGGCCTGTGGGGCAGTTGGCGTGGCGGGCGGGTCCCCGGCCGCCACCAAACCGCCGTCAGCGGTATCGGCATGCGCAATTCCGGCGAATGCCCCGGCCATCAGGGCGAAAAAGATGAACAGTGGAATTCTGGACGGCTTGAGCAGATGAATCATCGCCTTGTCGATTCGATCGTTGCCCACAGCCTGCTCCCCGGCCGGCAGTGGGCGCAAGGAACAGGCTGCAAAGCATCGGAAAAGCGCCGTAGGTCAGGCTGCGGCCTCCGCGGCCGCCTTGGCCGCAGCGGGAAGGGCGTCGAAAATCCGGTTCATCGCGGCATCGTCGTGGGCAGCGGAAAGGAACCACGCCTCGAAGACCGACGGCGGCAGGTAGACACCGGAGTCCAGCATGGAGTGGAAGAACGGTGCGTAGCGGAAGACGTCCTGGGCCTGGGCGTCGGCGTAGTTGTGGACTCCGTTGACCGACGTACCGAAGGCCACCGAGAAAAGGTTCCCTGCGCGCTGGATCGAGTGGTCCACGCCTGCGGTGTCCAGCGCCGATGAGAGTGCCGCCGAGAGTTCCAGCGAGCGGGCATCCACGAAGCTGTAGACCTCCGGCGTCGCGAGCGTCAGGGTGGCGACGCCGGCGGCCATTGCCACAGGGTTCCCGGACAAGGTTCCTGCCTGGTACACCGGGCCAAGGGGCGCAAGGTAATCCATGACGTCGGCACGTCCGCCGAGCGCCGCCGTCGGCATCCCGCCGCCGATGACTTTGCCGAAGGTCAGCAGGTCCGGCGTCCAGCCTTCCTGGCGGCCTGTGAGGCCCCAGTAGCCCGCGTAGCCGGTGCGGAAGCCGGTGAGCACTTCGTCCAGGATCAACAGCGCGCCGTGTTCGCGGGTGATGCGGGACAGGCCTGCGTTGAAGCCGTCGTTCGGCGTGACCACGCCCATGTTGGCGGGAGCGGCTTCGGTGATGACGGCAGCGATGTTGTTGCCGTGCGCAGCAAAAGCGGCTTCCACCGCACCGAGGTCGTTGTACGGCAGGACGAGGGTTTCAGCGGCGGCAGCTTCGGTGACACCGGCTGAACCGGGCAGAGCCATGGTCGCAAGGCCCGAGCCAGCCGCGGCGAGCAGCCCATCGAGGTGACCGTGGTAGCAGCCGGCGAACTTGACGATCAGGTTGCGGCCAGTGAACCCACGGGCCAAGCGAACGGCGGTCATGGTGGCCTCGGTGCCCGTAGACACCATGCGGATGCGTTCGACGGCGGAGACGCGTTCCTTGACGATCGCGGCGAGGTTTGCCTCATCGGGCGTCGAGGCACCAAAGGACAAACCGCGGTCGACGGCGGCATGGACGGCGTCGAGGACTGCCGGATGTGCGTGACCCAGGAGCGCCGGACCCCATGAGCAGACGAGATCGACGTATTCGCGGCCATCTGCGTCGGTGAGGTAGGGACCCTTCGCCGAAACCATGAACTTCGGGGTGCCGCCGACGGAGCCGAAGGCGCGCACCGGAGAGTTGACGCCGCCGGGCATCAGGGATCGGGCGCGGTCGAACAGCTGGTCGGAGACAGGGGTGTTTGAAGTCATGGTGTCCATTCTTTCAGGGATTCGGGACGGTTCAGGCACCGAAAAAGTGGGCTCAGGCGTCGGCAAGCTGCTCGGCCACCAGTGGGGCCACCACAGTGCCGAAGAGTTCGATGCAACGCATCATGGATTCGTGGGGCAGGGTTCCGTTGCTGTATTTGAGGTCGAAACGGTCAACGCCGAGGTTCCGCTTCAGCAGGACGATCTTCCGGGCGACCGTTTCCGGGGAACCGACATACAGGGCTCCTTCGGGTCCGCACATGGCGTCGAACTCGCCCCGGCTTGCCGGTCCCCAGCCGCGTTCCGCGCCGATGCGGTTTCGCTGGGCCAGCCAATGCGGGAAGAGTTCCTCCCGGGCTTGCTCGTCGGTTGGGGCAACATAGCCAGGCGAGTGCGTGGCAATTTGCTGCATGGGGTGCCCGTATTTTTCCATTGCCTCGCGGTAGAGCTCCACGAGCGGGGCAAAGCGGCGCGGTTCCCCGCCGATGATGGCGAAAATGATGGGGTAGCCGTATTGGGCGCAGCGCAACACTGATTCTGGAGTACCGCCCACACCGATCCACGTTGGCAGCAAGTGGTGTTCCAGCGGCGGAAAGACGCTCATTCCGTTCACGTTCGGCCGGGTGCGGCCTTCCCAATGCACCGGCTTCTGCGCCCGGACCTTGTCGAAGAGTTCCAGCTTCTCCTCGAACAGGACTTCGTAGTCGGCCAGATCCAGGCCGAACAGCGGGAACGATTCCACGAACGAGCCGCGGCCCAGCATCACCTCCGCACGACCATTGGAGAGCGCGTCAACGGTGGAGAAGCGCTGGAAGACCCTGATGGGGTCGTCGGAGCTGAGCACGGTGACGGCCGAACCGAGCTTGATCTGCGATGTCCGGGCTGCCGCGGCCGCGAGGAAAACTTCGGGCGCCGAGACGGCGAAGTCGCGCCGGTGGTGCTCCCCCACCCCAAAGGCGTGAAGCCCGACGGCGTCCGCCAGCTCCGCTTCCGCCAGCAGCTCCCGCAAGACCTGGGCATGCGGTTTCGGGTTGCCGTCGGCGTCCACCCCGGCGTCACCGAAAGTATTCAGCCCGAGGAGGATCTCCGCGGCTCCGACAGGGGCCGTGGGAGTGGAAGCGGTATCGGTCATCAGGACTCCTTAAGCCAGCCGGCAAGTTCGGAGGCCCAGTACGTCAGCACCATGTCGGCGCCGGCCCGCTTGATGCCGAGCACGGATTCTGTGATGGCGCCGCGGCGATCGATCCAGCCGTTCGCGGCGGCCGCTTCGATCATGGCGTATTCACCGGAGATTTGGTAGGCCGCCACGGGTACCGGGCTCATGGCTGCGACGTCGGCGAGGATGTCCAGGTAGCTCATGGCCGGCTTGACCATCACCATGTCAGCGCCTTCTTCGAGGTCGAGTTCCACCTCGATGATGGCTTCCCGGCGGTTGGCGGCATCCATCTGGTAGGTCCGGCGGTCACCCTTGAGCTGCGAGTCCACGGCTTCGCGGAAGGGGCCGTAGAAAGCGGAGGCGTACTTCGCCGCGTAGGCCAGGAGCGCGGTGTTCTGATGTCCGGCCTCTTCAAGGGCCTGGCGAATCACGGCGATCTGGCCATCCATCATCCCGGACGGCCCCAGGACGTGGGCACCGGCGTCGGCCTGCGCTACTGCCATTTGGGCGTAGATTTCGAGGGTGGCGTCGTTGTCCACGTAGCCGTTGGCGTCCAGGACACCGCAGTGGCCGTGATCGGTGAATTCGTCGAGGCATACATCGCCCATGACCACCAGGTCATCGCCGACTTCTGCGCGGACGTCGCGGATGGCCTTGTTCAGCACGCCGTCGGGATCCAGGGAAGCTGTGCCGCGGGCATCGCGGACTGCCGGAACACCGAACAGCATGATTCCGCTGACACCCAATTCCACGGCTTCGGCAGCGGCGCGTTTGAGCGAGTCCGTGGTGTGCTGCACGACGCCGGGCATGGAACTGATCGGAGCCGGTTCGCTGAGTCCTTCGCGAATGAAGGCGGGCAGGATGAGGTCGGCGGGAGCCAGCCGGTGTTCGGCGGTCATCCGGCGCATGGCGGGGGTGGTGCGGAGCCGGCGGGGCCGGTGGTTTGGAAAGCTCAACTTTCGTTCCCTTCGGTGTCGAATACGGTGCGTAGGGCGGCCACGATGCCGGCGGGTGTGGGTTCCTTGGCGGTTGCCGCGACCGGGATGCCGAGGGCGGCCGCCTCTGCCGCCGTCGAGCGCCCGATCGCAATGAAGCGGCAATCCCGCAGCGGCGCCAATGAGGCGTGGATGCGGCGGGCAGCGCTGGGTGAAGCGGCGACGACGGCGTGGAGCCGTCCGCCGGAAAGCTCGGCCTTCGCGGCTTCCGGGGTGAGCTCCGGCGCCCCGGCCCCGCCCGCGTGCCAGCCGTTCGCTGCTGCCAAGGCGGCAGTCAGCCGGCGTTCGGGGGCCGCAGGGTAGTCCACGGTGTGGTAGGCCGTCACTGCCTGGACCGAGGCCCCCTTGGCTTCGATACCGTCCAACAACATCGCGTCGGCAATGTCCGCTTGGGGCAACAGAACGTTGGCCGGGCCTGTCGGCCAGGCGGAGACGAGTCCTGCGGCCGACTGGACGTCCTCCGGCGCGAGGTCCACCGGAATGCCTTCCGCCTCGAGGACCCGCCTGCTCGACGGACCGATCGTCGCGATCCGGACGGACTCCGGAATCAGCTCCTTCAGCTCCAAGCGCCGCTCTGCTGCCTTTTCCTTCAGGGCACGCACCGTGGTGATGCTGCTGACCACCAGCCAGCTGTACGCTCCCGCACGGAGCGCGTCCAAGGCGACCTCAAGGGAATGCTGGTCGCGGGCACGCTCGAAGTCGATCAACGGCAACAGGAGCGGCTCCGCGCCGGCTTCGCGCAGGGCGCTGACCAGCGGGGCGGCACGATCCGGGCTGCGCGTCACAAGAATCCGGGCGCCTTCAAGGACCCGGGCCTCTCCCGACTTCACCGCGCTGTGCCGTCCCATGGTCTCCTGTTGGCTCCGGTTATCGGGAAGCTGCAAGATCTGTGATGTCCGCGGCACCCGCGGCAAGCAGGAGCTCGGCGACTTCGATTCCCAGCAACGTGGCGCCCACCTCAGTGAGCCCGTCCGTGGCTTTTTTCTCACGCACCGACTTACTCCCGTCCACAGCGCAGACGACCGCTTCCAGGTAGAGCATGCTGCCCTTGCGGTAAGCGTAGGCGCCCACGGGCGCAGCACAGCCGGCTTCGAGGCGGGCCAGGACGGCCCGCTCCGCAGTGACGGCAAGCCGGGTGTCTTCGTCGTTGAGCGCGGCCAGGGCCTGGGCGAGTGCCCCCTGGGAACCTTCACCGGAGCCGGACTGCCCGGGTGCGTCGGCCGTGCGGCACTCGATCGCGAGCGAGCCCTGTCCGGGGGCAGGAAGCATGATGTCGGTCTCAAAGAACTCCGTCACGACGTCGAGCCTGCTGATCCGTTCCAGTCCCGCGGCGGCGAGGACGACGGCGTCGAGGTCGCCGGGTGCGTCTTCTGCATTCCCGGCGAGCCCCGGAACACGGCCCAGCCGGGTGTCCACGTTGCCGCGGATGTCCACGACGTCGAGATCCGGGCGGGCGGCGCGCAACTGGGCGGCGCGACGCGGCGATCCGGTGCCGACCTTGGCGCCGGCCGGAAGGTCCGCCAGCTTGAGCCCGTCACGGGCGCACAAAGCGTCCCTGACGTCGACGCGCTTGGGCGTTGCGGCGATGGTGAGTCCGAGTGCCGCGCCCGTGGGGAGATCCTTCAAGGAGTGCACAGCAACGTCGCAAGCGTTCTCCAATAGCGCGTCGCGAAGCGCGGCGACGAACACTCCGGTGCCGCCCATCTGGGACAGGGAACCCGTCCGGACATCGCCTTCAGTCTTGATGCGCACCAGTTCAACGGGAAAGCCACCGACGGCGGCCAGCTGGTCCGCGGCCTGCTGGCTCTGGGTGAGCGCGAGTTTGCTCGCGCGGGTACCGATCCGAACGGTCATTTCGCGCTTTCTCCTGCGGGGTAGGCATCGTGTCCGGTGCCGACTGTGGTGTCCGCACCCGCAATCGTGGGCTTCTCTCCGCGGAAGTTGGCGCAGCAGCCCGGACGGCAGATGTCGTACCACGGGCCCAGCCCGGTCATGGCGGGGCGATCGGCGATGTTGTTGGCCACCGTCCGCTCGCAAATGAGGTCCACCAGGCCGGAAACGAACTTGCGGTGGGTTCCAGGCGTGGGAACCCGTGTTGCGGCGAGCCCGAGGTTCTTGCACGTTTCCAGAGCCTCGGTGTCGAGGTCCCAGGCCACTTCCATGTGGTCGGAGACGAAGCCAAGGGGTACGATCACGACGCCCTTGATCCCTTGGCCAGCCAGTTCCTCGATGGCATCGTTGATGTCCGGCTCAAGCCACGGAACGTGCGGGGCGCCCGAGCGGGACTGGTACACCAAGGACCACGGCGCGGTGAGCCCGGATTCGGATTCAACCCGCCGGACAACTTCGGCGCCGGCAGCCAGGTGCTGTGCCACGTAGGCCGAGTCCTGCTCGAAGTCGCGGGGCTCGCCGTCCGAACGTCCGGCGGCCTCGGCGTCACGGGTCGGAATGGAGTGCGTCGCGAACAGGATGTGCACCGGCGCGCCCTGGAGGCCGTCCGCTGCCAGTTTCTCCTGGACCTCAGCAAGTCCTGCAGCCGTTCCTTCCACGAAGGGCTCGACGAAACCTGGGTGGTCGAAGTACTGGCGTACCTTGTCCACTTCGAGTTTGCCGTCGAGGCCGGTCTCGGTCAGCGCGATGCCGATGTCCTCGCGGTACTGGCGGCAGCTGGAGTAACAGGAGTAGGCGCTCGTGGTGACCATCAGCAGCTTGCGGTGGCCGGCGTCGTAGGCTTCCTGGAGCGTTTGCGGGATGTAGGGGTCCCAGTTGCGGTTGCCCCACAGCACGGGCAGGCTGATGCCGCGCGATGCCAACTCCGCTTCGAGGGCGGCCTTGAGGTTCCTGTTTTGCTGGTTGATGGGGCTGATGCCACCAAAAGCGCGGTAGTGGTGGGACACCTCTTCGAGGCGCTCATCCGGGATGCCGCGGCCACGGGTCACATTGCGAAGGAAGGGAATGACGTCGTCCTGGCCTTCCGGCCCGCCGAAGGAGGCGAGGAGGACGGCGTCGTACTCTTTGGGAGCCATGCGTCCGGCCTCGGTGACGTCATTGACCTCGGTGAGGCTGGCCGGGCCCGCGGAGTGGCGGCCGCTCACGCGAGGACCTCGGCGATCTCCGCGGCGGTGATGCGGCGGCCGGTGTAGAACGGGATTTCCTCGCGAACGTGGTTGCGGGCGTCGGTGGCCCTCAGGTGGCGCATGAGGTCCACCAGGTCAACGAGTTCGGGTGCTTCCAGGCCGAGGATCCACTCCCAGTCGCCCAAGGCGAAGGAGGACACGGTGTTGGAGATGACCTGGGGGAAGTCGCGGCCCAGCATGCCGTGATCGCGCAGCATCTTTCCACGCTCTTCGGCCGGCAGGATGTACCACTCGTAGGAGCGGACGAAGGGGTAGACGCACAGCCAGGTGCTGGGCTCGACCCCGCGGGCGTAGGCCGGAACGTGGTTCTTGGCGAATTCGGCTTCGCGGTGGACGCCCATGGCGGACCAGACGATCTCGGTGCCTACGAAGAGCGCGCTGCGGCGGATGTCGCGGACGGCCTGCTGCAGGGCCTCAGGCTTGGCGCCGTGGAGCCACACCATGATGTCGGCGTCGGAGCGCATGGCGGAGACGTCGTAGCTTCCGCGGAGGACCACGCCGTCCTCGGCGAGCTTGGCAGCCAGCTGCTCGAAATCCTGCACAGCGTCGGCGCTGCGCAGGACATCGCCCGACCGCTTGAACACGGTCCACAGCGTAAAGAACTGCTCTTCGGATTCGGCAGTTTTAGTGACAGATTCGGCAGAAGTGTGGCTCATGGTACAAGTCTGCCCCGTCGATGCCGCTAAGTCGAAATGCATCACTTCTACGAGACGTAGAAGTGATGCATTTCACAAAACTGCGTCGATTTGCGCAGAGGTGTCCGCAACCACGGCGGCCAGGCCGTTTCCGGCGAGCCAGCCTCCCACCACGGTCAAGCCGTCGGCTTCGGAGCAGATGCGGCGCACTTCGGCAACGCGCTGTTTGTGACCGACGGCGGCGAACGGCAAGGCACCCGCCCAGCGGACGACGTCCCAATCGAGCACGTCTTCGCGGACAATCGGCACGGTCAGCAAGGTCGAGGCGTCGCGGAGCGCAGCGTCGAGCAGAGCATCGTCATTGAGTGAGGCGACGGATTGTGCAGCCGCCGATCCAGGGGCGTCCGCCCCTTCGGCGCGTCCATAGGACAGGCGCAGCACGTGCGTACCGGGTCCGGCTTCTTCCGCCAGCCAATCCCATTTTGCCGTGGCATGCGTGAGCGCTTTCGCCTCGATCCCGGCGGTCTGCGGGGCGACGAGAATGCCGGTGCCGCGGGGACGACGGTCCAGTTCAGGCACGTCCACCACCAAGGTCACCAGGCTCACCAAGGGACCCGCGGCGGGGCGCAGCGCGGACAGCTCCGGAAGCGCCCCCTCCAGCAACCCGACGGCGGCCGGACCGTCGAGCGCCACCACCAGCCGCACGGCGTCGTACGTTGTGCCCGCAGCGCTGGCCTGCCAACCGCTTTCAGTGCGGCTGATCGCATCCACGCGGGCGCCGGAAACGAGGGCGACGCCCTGCGAACGCAGCTCCGCCACGAGGGCGGAGACCAAGGTGTTCATTCCGCCTTTCAAGCCGCCGACGGCGGATCCGGCCTTAGCCGGTCCGGTCCCGTTTTGCTTTGAAGCAGTTTGTCCTGAACCGGCTGCGCGCTGGCTGGCCACGGCCGCGGCCAACGATCCGTGCTTCCGCAATGCCGCGCGCAGGCCGGGGGCCACCATGTCGACATCGAGCAGTCCCGGATCGGCGGAGTGCACTCCGCCGACGACGGGTGCGACGAGCCGTTCGAGCACCCGCTTGCCCATCCGCGCCCGCACCAAGGTTGCGACGCTGGTGACGTCGGCAGAGCTGCCCACCGATGTGGGCAAGTAGCGGTCAAGCGAGGCCCGCAAGGAGCCTGCGAAGCCCAAGGAGCGGCGGACCTCGGGGTCCCAGGGATTCGCGGGAATTCCGAGCACCCCGGTCTTGGGCAGTTCCTGCGGGCCATCCGGCAACTGCACCCAGGCACCCCCAGGATGCGGCGCCACGATGTTGCCACCGAGCCCAAGATCGCGGGCTAGATCGGCCACGGCCGTGGAGCGCATGGCGAATGACTCGGCTCCGCTGTCCAGCCCAAGGCCGCCAACAGTGTGGCTTCCCACGCAACCGCCCCACGCGTCGCTCGCTTCGAGCACGGTGACACCGAATCCGGCCTTGGCCAGTCCCCGGGCAGCGAGCAGGCCGGAAATGCCGCCGCCCACCACGACGGCGGCAAGGCCGGCTGCTGAATGCCCGGGAAGTGCGTGTTCGGACCGTGTTTGCTCGGACTGCGCGTGCCCGCGGCTCATGTTCGCTATCCTGCCGGGATCGAGTGGATGAGTTCCACTACCCGGGTCAGGACCGCGGGGTCCGTCTCCGGGGGCACGCCGTGGCCGAGGTTCAGGACGTGGCCCGGGGCCGCGGAACCTGCTGCGATCACCTCGCGGACATGGGCTTCCAGGACCTCCCACGGCGCGGAGAGCAGCGCGGGGTCGATGTTGCCCTGCAAGGGCACGGTGCCGCCCAACCGTCGGTTTGCCTCGTCAAGAGGCAGTCGGTAGTCCACGCCGACGACGTCCACGCCGACATCGCGCATCGCGACGAGCAGCTCGGACGTTCCCGTACCGAAATGGACCAGCGGCGCGCCGAGGTGGCGGACGTGGTCAAGGGCGCGGGTCGAGGCGGGTGCAACGTACTTGGCGTAGTCGGCCAGGCCAAGGGAACCTGCCCAGGAGTCGAACAGTTGCCCTGCGGAGGCGCCTGCTTCCAGTTGCGCGCGCAGGAACATGCCGGAGGCGTCGGCTGCCCAATTGGCCAGGGCGGTCCAGGTTTCCGGATCGGCGTGCATCATGGTGCGCGGACCGAGGTGGTCGCGGGAAGGCTTGCCTTCCACCATGTATGCGGCGAGCGTGAACGGCGCGCCGGCAAAGCCGATCAGGGGCGTGGTGCCGAGCTCAGCGACCGTCAGGCGCACGGCCTCGCGGATCGGTTCGAGGGCTTCCCAGGTCAGCTGCGGCAGGGCTGCTACGTCAGCGGCGGTGCGGACCGGCTTGTCCAGGACGGGCCCGACCCCGGGGACGATGTCCACGCCCACGCCCGCCAGCTTGAGGGGGATGACGATGTCGGAGAAGAAGATTGCCGCGTCGACGTCGTGGCGGCGAACCGGCTGCAAAGTGATCTCGGAGGCGAGTTCGGGACGCAGGCAGGAGTCCAGCATCGCCACGCCTTCACGGACTTTGAGGTATTCCGGCAACGAGCGGCCTGCCTGTCGCATGAACCACACCGGACGGCGGGACGGCTTGCCTCCGCGGTACGCCTGGATCAGCGGGGAGTCTGCGGTGCGGCCATCCATCAGCGGGTGGCTTGCATCAAGGCTTGAGGCGGCGGTGCCGGAAGTGCCGTTGGCCGGCACAGAATGAGGCAGTGCGGAGCTGGAAGTCATGCCTTCGATTGTGCCGAAGATCGGGGCCAAAAGATAACGACAGCCTGTCCCCCACCATCCGTGGTGACGGGCATCACTCCCGGCAGTGCGGAGAACCACTGACCCGCGTTGTTCTACATGGCGCCGAAAAAGCTATGATTGCTTTGCTGTGGTTCTTTTCTCATTGGTGGCTACACACGCCGACATCGATCTTGAGACCGTCGCTCAGTTGAGCAACGGTTCATCCGAGGTTGCCTCGTCCGCCTTGGCCGATTCCCAACTTGTCTCCGGCGCCGTGGTCCTGGCCACCTGCAACCGCTACGAAATCTACGGCGAAACGCCGCACGCAGAGAATCTCGAAGCGGCCCGCTCGGCGCTCGTCTCGCAGATCAGTGGCCTGAGCGGACTCAACGAGCAACTCGTCTCGCGCGCCTTCAGCACCCGCACCGGCCCTGAGGTCAGCAGGCACCTCTTCGCCGTCAGCGCCGGATTGGACTCCGCCGTCGTCGGCGAACGCGAAATCGCCGGCCAGGTGCGTCGCGCTCTCATCACTGCCCAGCACGAAGGAACCGCGAGTTCCGGACTGGTCCGCTTGTTCCAGGCCGCTTCCAAGACGGCCAAGGACGTCGGAGCCCAGACCGCACTCGGTTCGCGGGGCCTGTCCATCGTTTCAGTTGCGCTGGACCTCGCCACCGACCTCTCCGAGAATGCCGACTGGAGCACCAAGAAGGTAGTTGTCTTCGGTACCGGGGCCTACGCCGGAGCCACGATGTCGCTGCTTCGCGATCGCGGCTGCACCGACGTCTCGGTCTACTCGTCTTCCGGCCGTGCCGAGGCCTTCGTGGCAACTCGCGGCGGAACCGCGCTCGACGCCGAAACCCTCCCTGCCGCCGTCGCTGCCGCCGATGTCATGATCGGTTGCAGCGGATCGGACACCCGCGTTGAGGCCGAAGAGCTCGCAAAGGTCCGCGCTGTGTCCACCCAGACCCTCATCGCGATCGACCTCGCCCTCACCCACGACTTCGACCCCGCAGTGGGCGAGCTCGACGGCGTCGAGCTCCTGACGCTCGAATCCGTGCGGCTCGCGGCGCCCCAGGAACAAGCGGAGTCGCTGGCACAAGCGAGCACCATTGTTTCCGGCGCGGCAGAAGCCTTCGAGCAGGAGCGCGAAGCCCGGTCCGTCGATTCGGCCATTGTGGCGCTGCGCCGACACACCATGAACGTGCTCGACGCCGAGATGGAGAAAGTCCGGGCCCGGCACGGCTGCACCGCCGCGGCCGAAGAGGTCGAGTTCGCGCTCCGCCGCATGGTCAAGCAATTGCTCCACATCCCCACGGTCCGCGCACGCGAACTCGCCGCAAACGGCCAGCAAGACGAGTACGTGGCCGCGCTCGAGGCCTTGTATGGCATCCAGGTGGAGCAGCCGGCTGCGTCACCCGCAGCAGAGTGCCCCGTGGACCACCGCCAAGCACCTCAGCAGGCTGAAAGCGCCTAGCTTCCGCGACCCCGCCCTAGGCGAACGCGTTGACGCCCGTCATTTCGGCAGACACGGCCCACAGCTTCGTTGCGGCTTCCGGGTCCACTGCGTGCGCATCCACTCCCTGGTACCGGGCGAGCGGCGAAGCCGGGTCCGTGGGCTTGGCAATGTCGCAGTCTTCGCAATACACCCCGCCCATGCCTGCCAGGGCCGGGGACGTGGCTGCCCAGGTGGACGTGGCGGCTCCCTGCTCCGGAGTCTTGAAACCCTCCCTGACGTTGCCCGCGTCGTCCATCCAGCCCGCCGCGACCATCTCTTCGCGGGGCAGGTAGCGCTGGAGCTCGGTCATGATGCCGCCGGGGTGGACCGCGAAGGCCCGCACCCCGGAGGAGCGCCCCAGACGGTCAAGCTCGACGGCGAACAGTGCGTTGGCCGTCTTCGCCTGGCCGTAAGCCTTCCATTTGTCGTAGCCGTTCTCGAAGTTGAGGTCCTCGAAACGGATGGGCGAGAGTTTGTGCCCCGTGGAGGACAAGGACACGACGCGGGCCGAGCCGGCAGCTGCCAACGCGGGCCACAACGTGTTGAGAAGCGTGAAATGGCCCAAGTGGTTGGTGGCGAATTGCGATTCCCAGCCCGGACCCACACGTTGTTCCGGGCTGGCCATGATCGCCGCGTTGTTGATCAGGATGTCCAGCGTTGGGTTCGATTCCAGGAAGCGTGCCGCAAAATCCTTCACTGCTTGCTGATCGGAGAGATCCAGGCCCTCCACGGTCACTTTCGCCAGGCCGGCCGCGTCGAGGACCTCCTTGGCATGTTCGGGACGCCGGGCGGGAACCGTGACCCGGGCGCCAGCGGAGGACAACGCCCTCACCGTCTCCAGGCCGAGCCCGGAATAGCCGCCCGTGACAATTGCCGTCTTACCGTGAAGGTCCAACCCCGCCACAACGTCAGATGCCGTGGAGCCATGGCCGAAGCCCGATCCGATGGGATATTGCGGTGTGGTCATGGATTCCTCGCTCATATCGGGACCTTTCGTGTTCACGGGCGTTGTGGGGTCAGTAAACCGGCTTGTTTGGCTCGACGTCGTGCACCCACGCCAGGATCCCGCCGTCGAGGTGGCTCACGCGTGTGTAGCCGGCACGCTGTGCAGCCGCGAGCACAGCCGCGGAACGGGTACCTCCCTTGCAGTGGAAGACGATCTCTTTGTCCTGCGGGAGTTCCGTCCAGGCCTCTCCCGCCAGGATGCGTCCCTGCGGGATGAGCACCGAACCGTCGATGCTCACAATCTCGTGTTCACCGATCTCGCGGACATCCACCAGTTCGAAGTCGCGTTCCCCCGCTGCGCGGGCTTCGAGCATTCCGGAAAGTTCAGTGGCCGTGACGGTCGGAACCGAGTCGCTTGCGGGCGCAGGGGTGATGCCACAGAAAGCCTCATAATCGGTCAATTCGGTGATCGGCTCGGCCTCCGGGTCTTTCGAAACCTTGATTTCGCGCCAGCTGCCGCCGAGCGCGTCGAAGAGCGCCACGCGCCCCAGCATGGAGCGCCCGACGCCGGTGATCAGCTTGACTGCCTCGGTCACCATGAGCGAGCCGACAGCGGCGCACAGCATGCCGAACACGCCGCCTTCGCCGCAGGACGGGACCGAGCCGGCGGGAGGGGCCTCCGGGTAGAGATCGCGGTAGCTGGGTCCGTGCTTCTCCCAGAACACACTGACCTGGCCGTCGAAGCGGAAAATGGATCCCCAGACGTACGGTTTGCCGAGAATCGCGGCAGCATCGTTGACCAGGTACCGGGTGGCGAAGTTGTCCGCGCCGTCCAGGATGAGGTCGTAGCCCGAGAAAATCTCCAAAGCGTTGGAGGAGTCCAAGCGCACGTTGTGCAGCTGCACGCTGACGAGCGGGTTGAGTTCCTTGATGGCGTCACGCGCCGATTCGATTTTCGGCCGTCCCACATCGCCCACGCGGTGGATGATCTGACGTTGCAGGTTGCTGAGGTCGACGTCGTCGTCGTCCACGATTCCGAGCGTCCCCACCCCGGCGGCGGCGAGGTAGAGCAACGCCGGAGAGCCCAGTCCGCCGGCTCCGATCACGAGGACTTTGGCATTCTTGAGCCGACGCTGACCGGCCGCTCCGATTTCGGGAATAATGAGGTGGCGCGAGTAGCGTTCCACCTCTTCGGTGGTCAGTCCCGCGGCCGGTTCCACGAGTGGCGGCAGCGAAGACGGCAACGTTTGGGCAGCAAAAGTAGTGGCCATACTTCAAAGTATCCCCGCAGGTGCCGCCCGGTCATATTACTGCGCAGTATTGTGGTCATAACTGCAAGGGGAAAGGCGGCAGACAAGTGGCCGAGAGTGCACGTATCAAACAAGAGGCGCAGGTCAGGCAAGATCGGACCGGTTCGCCCCGTTCGGCCAGGTTGCCACGCGATGAGCGCCGGGCCCAGCTCTTGAATGCCGCCTTGGAAGTTTTCGTTGCCAACGGCTTCCATGGTGCGGCGATGGACGAAATCGCCGAGACCGCCCATGTCAGCAAGCCGGTGCTGTACCAACACTTCCCGTCGAAACGGGAGCTCTACATGGCCCTCCTCGACAGCCACCTGGCCACGCTCACGGACCAGATGCTCACGGCGCTGAATTCGACGTCGGACAACAAGGAGCGCGTCCAGGCCGTCATGCGCGCCTACTACCGTTTCATCGCGGGCGATGACCAAGCCCACCGGCTCGTCTTCGAATCCGATCTCATCAACGACCCGGACGTCAGCTCCCGGCTGGAGACTTTCAACCGCACCTTCGCCGACGCCGTCGCCAAGGTCATCGCCGAAGACACCAAGCTGCCCCCGCTGGAGGCCCAGCTGCTGGGCCGGGGCCTGGCGGGAATGGCGCAGGTCAGCGCGCGGTATTGGCTCGAAACCGACGGCGATTTGGACCTCGATGTCGCCAGCGACCTGATCTACCGTTTAGCTTGGCGCGGAATCAGTCGCTTCCCGAAAGAGTCCTAGACTACAAATAGAGGACTGAGTATTTTTTTGATTGGCTGGGAGGCCCCGCTGTGGAAGTAAAGATCGGCATTCAGAATGTTGGCCGTGAGATCGCGCTTGAGTCCGCTCTCGACGCCGAGGCTGTTGCCAAGATCGTGAGCGAGGCCATTGCCAACGGCACGGACCTGCGCCTGACCGACGAAAAGGGCCGACAGGTCATCGTTCCCGGCAATGTCCTCGGATACGTGGAGATCGGCGCCGAGGAAGTACGCCGGGTCGGCTTCGGCGCCCTCTAAGCAACAGGCAAGAACACCAGCGAGCCAGGAGTCCGCATGCTCTCACTTGTCATCGTGGCGCTAGCCACCATCGCTTCAGGCTTCATTGTCTGGGGAACTGACAAACACCGTGGAACGTACGGAATCACCCTGCCCGCCGGCGTTTCGGTCGCCGTCGCCATGCTGAGTTGGGTGATCTTCATCCAACTTGGCTTTGGCTACCAGCCTGGCGTGACGTGGATCCCGTGGGTCCTGCCCATCATTCTGGGGACCGTGGCGGCCGCCGTGGCGTCCTACTTCCTGGGCCGCCATCGGAAGCGGCACGACACCGCCCAGCTGACCGCGGCGCTGAGGCTCTAACCAGCGCTGCGGCTCTATCTGCAGATACGGCTCATGGCGTGGCTTCCGGTTTGGCAACTGCCCCGGCTTCCGCGGCCGCTTCGCTGACGCTCTTAGCCGCCCGGACGTCGCGCTGCGTTACCTCGCTCCCGGCATCGTGGGACGTGTAGCGGTTGTAGCGCCAGTCCAGGTCCGGGTGGTGGTTCTGCTGTTCGGCAATGCGCCCGACGGCGGCAATCAACTCGAGTGCGGCAGCCGACGTCGGGCACTTGTAGGCGGTGACGAGGGCGCCCTGGCGATACCGCCAGTCCGGCAGCTCCGCAAGGGCGTCGTCAATAGTGGACCTGGAAAGAATGTCGTCCTTGCCGGCCATTCGGGGCTCCTTCACAGACGCGGAATCTTCGCAGGAATCCCCGGAGCGGCCAGCGTCGGCCGCTAGAGGAACTCGGCCCGGCCTTCCATGGCCGAGGAGGCCAGGGCGTGTTCCCTGCGCGGGATGCGGCCCGCCTGCTTCGCCAGCCTACCGGCGATGACCGCGTGTTTGAAGGCCTCGCCCATCTGCACCGGATTCTGCGCGCGGGTCACCGCGGTGGCCAGCAGCACGGCGTCGCAGCCGAGCTCCATGGCCAGTGCGGCGTCGGACGCGGTGCCGATGCCGGCGTCGAGCACTACCGGCACCGAAGCGCGGGACACAATCAGCTCGATGTTGTGGGGATTCAGGATGCCCAGGCCGGTGCCGATAGGCGCGCCCAACGGCATCACCGCAGTTGCCCCGAGGTTCTCCAGGCGAAGCGCAAGTACGGGGTCGTCGTTGGTGTAGGCGAAGACCTTGAAGCCGCGGTCCACCAGCTTCTCCGTCGCATCCACCAACTCCACGGCGTCAGGCAGCAGCGTCTGTTCGTCGGCGATGACCTCGAGCTTCACCCAATCCGTTTCCAATGCCTCCCGGGCTAGCTCGGCTGTCATGACGGCATCCTTGGCGGTAAAACAGCCGGCGGTGTTGGGCAGGACACGGATGCCGTGGTCTACGAGCAATTGGAACAGCGAACCGGTTTCCGTCGGTGAGTACCGCCGCATTGCGACGGTAGTGAGTTCGGTGCCGGAAGCCAGCAAGGCTGCCCCGAGGCCGTCTAGGCTCGGAGCTCCGCCGGTTCCCATGATAAGGCGCGAGCCGAACTCAACACCGTCGATCACCAGGGCATCGGTTCGGGTGCCTGCTTCGTGAGTGCTTGCTGTGGTCATGGTTCAGCCTCCCTGTACTGCGGTAACGATTTCGAGTTCATCGCCCTCTGCGAGCGCGGTGGCAGCCCACTGGCTGCGCGGCACCACTTCGGAATTGCGTGCGACGGCGACGCCGATCTTGCGTCCGTCGGCCGCTTGGCCGCTGGAATCCACAACGCGTCCGGTGATGTGGCTGACGAGGGTGGTGACGGAAGCGTCGTCGCTCAGCGTGTGGTCTGCGCCGTTCAATTTGATGTTCATGCGTGGTCCTTCAGAAGGGGATTTAAGGTATCGGCGGATGGGCCGTCTGCGGAAGCCCTTGCTGCTGAGTGCGGGCGGGAGAAGCGGTCCGGGCGGAATTTGTTCCACCGGGGATCGGCGGTGCCATCCATGAGTCCAACGCAGATTTTTGCCGCTGCCGGAGTGAGGAGCACGCCATGGCGGAAGAAGCCGCTGGCCACGATGAGGCCGGGCACGGTTCCTTCCCGACCTTCGACGCGGCCCAGCAGCGGTGCGTTGTCCGGGGTGCCCGGACGGGCCCGGGCAGTTGCTTCGAGGAGTTCCAGCTCGGCAACGGCCGGAACCAATACCTGGGCGTCGCGGAGCAATTGGTAGACGCCGCCGGCTGACACCGGGTTGGCCGATCCCCCGGACGACGACAATCCGTCCTCACGTTGCGTCGCGCCGATCACCACGGTCCCGTCATCGCGGGGAACGATGTAGACGGGCACTCCGCGCACCATTCCCCGGACCGTGGCGGTGACCAGCGGTTGCAGGTGGTCCGGGACGCGCAGCCGCAGTATGTCGCCGTAGACGGGACGCAACGGGAGCGACAATCCATCCGGCAGTCCTTTCACGCGGGCGGCATCGAGTCCGTTGGCTACCACCGTTTCCGTGGCAAGCACTTCGATGCCTGAGCCGAGCACGGCCCCGACGGCGCGCCCGTCCTCCCACAGGAGGCCCGCCGCAGTGTCCCGGACCGCGAAACCGCCTTCGGCCCCCGGAATCCAGCTCGAATCGCCGGGCTGGTGCTCCGCCAGCGCGCCTAGAATCGCGGCCGAAAGCCGGCGAGGATCCACTTGGTGGTCGCCCGGGATGTCGAAGGCACAGGAAATCTGCGGGCTCAAGAGCGGCTCACGCTCCCGTGCTTCGCGCAACGGCACGGATTCCACCACCAGGCCATGGGCCAGCTGGACGTCCCGAAGATCGGCGAGCGCCCGGCGGTCCGCTGCGTCCGCACCGACGGCGAGGGTCGGCGTCGTCCGGTAACCCGTGCTGCGTCCGGTTCGTGAGCCGGTCACATTGTGTTCGAAGTCCGGCCACAACGCCGACGATTCGAGCATGAGCTCCAGGAGGTCCTCTTCCTGGTAGTGCAGTTCACTGACGGGTGCCAACATCCCCGCCGCCGCGAAAGTAGCGCCGCTGGCCGGCGCGGGATCGATCAGGACAACCGAGCGGCCCGACCTTCGGGCTTCCCACGCAATGCCCAGGCCAATGACGCCGCCCCCGATCACCGCCACGTCTGTGTGCAGGGGCCCGTGCTGGGTGTTTACTTCGTCCATGGAGTCCTTCCCTACGCCGGTACTAGCCGGATCAGGTCAAGCGGTCGGCGCTGAAGCCCTCTCAGCCGCGCGGCGATTGTGACTGCCGCCGCGGCTCCCGCGGTACCAGCCCAGTTTAGAGGAACTACTCTGTTTCCATGACCCAGCACGATGTCCACACCACCGCCCGCCTCTACCTCTGCACCGACGCCCGCAAGCAACAGGGTGATTTTGAGCAGTTTGTCGATGCCGCGTTCGAGGGCGGCGTGGACATCATCCAGCTGCGCGACAAGACCATCGAAGCGGCAGAGGAACTGGAACTCCTGGAGATCCTGCAATCCGTGGCGCACCGTCAGGGCCGGCTCTGGGCAGTCAACGACCGCGCCGACGTAGCGTCCCTCGCCGGCGCACCGGTGTTCCATATCGGCCAAAAGGACATTTCGCTGCACTCGGCCCGGAAGCTGCTCCACGACCCCACCATCATCGGCCTCTCCACGCACACGCCGGAGCAGATTGACGCAGCCATCGCCGCGTCGCCTGGCCGGAGCGGCTTGGACTACTTCTGCGTCGGGCCTGTGTGGGCCACGCCCACCAAGCCTGGACGCTCCGCCGTCGGGCTCGATCTGGTGAAGTACGCTGCCAATGCGGTGAAGCAGGCAGACGAAGAGACCGTCGGCGGCGTAGTGCTTCCTTGGTTTGCGATCGGCGGCATCGATCTCAGCAACGTGGAAGAGGTAGTGAGGGCCGGCGCCAGCCGCATTGTTGTGGTCCGCGCCATCACCGAGGCCGAGGATCCGACGGCGGCAGCCCAGGCACTCCTGGCCGCACTGGACGCAGCGGCGGCCTAGCGAGACGCCGGGAGATTTTGGAGTTACCCTGACTTTCGTGTCACATCAGCGCATAGCCCCGAACGTCTCTGAAACGTCGAACCAGCTCGCGGAAGCACTGGCGGCGCTTCGGACCGAACTCGAGCTGCCCGCGGGTTATCCCGCTGAAGCACTGCGCGACGCGGAGGCCGCGGTTTCAGGACACAGGCTGCCGGCGCAGGACCTCACGGGCGTTCCGTTCATCACGATCGACCCGGCCTCTTCCACGGATCTCGACCAGGCCCTCTTCATTGAGCGGTCCGGGAATGGTTACAGGGTTCTCTACGCCATCTCCGATGTGCCCTCCTTTGTGCCACCGGGAGGAGCGCTCGACGCCGAGACCCGCCACCGGGGACAGACGTACTATGCGCCGGACGGCCGCATACCGCTGCACCCCGAGATCATCAGCGAGCACGCCGGAAGCCTGCTGGCGGGCCAGGACTGCGGAGCGTTCGTGTGGGACTTCGAACTCGATGCCGAAGCAGAGTTCCGCACCGTCTCAGTTCGCCGGGCAAGCGTACGCAGCCGCGCCAAGCTCAACTACAAGGGCGTCCAGTCCGCGATCGATTCCGGGACAGCTGATCCCGTCCTGCAGTTGCTCAAGGAGGTCGGGCTCAAACGGGTGGAACTCGAACGCCGCCGCGGCGGAGCGAGCCTGAACATGCCTGAACAAGAAATCGTCCAACTGCCCGACGGCGGGGGGTACAGGATCGTCGCAGCTCCCTCGCTGCCCGTCGAGGACTGGAACGCCCAGATTTCGCTCATGACCGGGATGGCGGCGGCCCAGCTGATGCTCGACGGCAAGGTTGGAATCCTGCGCACCATGCCCGCTCCCGATGAGCGCTCGCTGCTCCATTTCAAACGGCAGGCCGGGGCACTCGGCAAGCCTTGGACCGAGGGGACCAGCTACGGCGAGTACCTACGGACCCTCGACGGCAAAGACCCCCGGCAATTGGCCATTCTCCATTCCGCGGGGCTGCTTTTCCGGGGCGCCGGATACACGCCTTTCGACGGCGAAGTACCGGGCAGCGTCATGCAGTCAGCCATCGGCGCACCATATGCCCACACCACTGCGCCTTTGCGCCGGCTGGTCGATCGTTTTGTCCTGGTCATCTGCGAAGCACTGAGCAACGGAACGGAGATCCCTGCATGGGCCCGGGATGCTTTGCCGAGCCTGCCGGAGATCATGGCGTCATCCGACCAGCTTGCCGCCAAAATGGAGCGCCTCGCCTTGGACACGGTGGAGGCCGCACTCCTGGTGAACCACGTCGGACAGGAATTCGACGCCGTGGTGATTTCCGGATCGAAGCCTGCCAAGAACAACGGAAACGGGAACGGGAACAGCACCAACGGCCACAACGGGAATGGGAATGGGAACGGCAACTCCCACGGCCCCTCCGGCATCGTCCAGATCGCCGAGCCGGCGGTCACCGCTCGTTGCGATGGCGAAATGGAGTCCGGTACGAAGGTCCGCGTGAAACTGCTTGACGCGGACATTGCCACCCGCCAAATCACCTTCGAACTGCTCCAGTAGCGCAATCAGTTCACAGGACCGCGGCCGCGATCCGGGGTTTATTGCACCCAGACGCTAGACTGTGTGAGTAGTAATGGATGCCCGGTCGTTGATTCAGTTAATTTTTTGACATCAACAAGCCCGCCCCTACGCGATCTTGAGATACACCAGCTGGTCCCCAGTGCCAGTATTTAGATAGCCCGCGATCGGCTTCCACTGGATTTGCTTGCGCCCGTCCGTGCTCCGGAACGGCCCTGCCACAACCGTTGAGCACGCAGCGCAGCCCAAATGAATAAGGAAAACTCCACTGTGAGTGAATTGCACACCCATGAAGTTCTGACAGACGGAACCGAAACGATCGAACCCGAGGAAACCATTTCCTCGGACGAAACACCCCACGAGATCGCGGAAAAGTCCTTCGCCGACTACAACGTCCGCGCCGACATCGTCGAGTCCCTCGCCGACGCCGGAATCACCCATCCCTTCCCCATCCAGGCCATGACCCTCCCGGTGGCCCTGGGCGGTCACGACATCATCGGCCAGGCCAAGACCGGTACCGGAAAGACCCTCGGCTTCGGCATTCCTGCGCTGCAGCGCGTCGTCGGACCGGGCGACGCCGGTCACGACAAGCTCGCTGTCCCGGGTGCACCCCAGGCTCTCGTGATTGTTCCGACCCGCGAACTCGCGGTCCAGGTGGCCAACGACCTCCAGACGGCATCCCGGAAGCGCAACGCCCGTATCGCCACCATCTATGGCGGCCGCGCTTACGAGCCCCAGATCGAAGCCCTGCAGAAGGGCGTCGAGGTTGTTGTCGGCACGCCCGGCCGTTTGATCGACCTCTACAAGCAGAAGCACCTGAACCTCAAGAACGTTCGCATGGTCATCCTCGACGAAGCGGACGAGATGCTTGACCTCGGCTTCCTTCCGGACGTCGAGACTTTGATTGCCGGCACTCCCGCCGTCCGCCAGACGCTTCTCTTCTCGGCCACCATGCCCGGACCGGTCATTGCCATGGCCCGCCGCTACATGACGCAGCCCACCCACATCCGTGCCGCAGACCCGAATGACGAAGGCCTGACCAAGCGCGACATCCGCCAGCTCATCTACCGTGCCCACAGCATGGACAAGATCGAGGTTGTCGCCCGCATCCTGCAGTCCCGCGGCCGCGGCCGGACCATCATCTTCACCAAGACCAAGCGCACCGCCGCCAAGGTAGCCGAGGAACTCGTCGATCGCGGCTTCGCTGCCGCGGCCATCCACGGCGACCTCGGCCAGGGTGCCCGCGAGCAGGCCCTGCGCGCCTTCCGCAACAACAAGGTAGACGTCCTGGTGGCCACGGACGTCGCCGCCCGTGGCATCGACGTGGACGACGTCACGCACGTCATCAACTACCAGTGTGTCGAAGACGAAAAGATCTACTTGCACCGCGTTGGCCGCACCGGCCGTGCCGGCAACAAGGGCACCGCGGTCACATTCGTCGATTGGGACGACGTCCCCCGCTGGGCCCTCATCAACAAGGCCCTGGGCCTGAGCTCTCCCGAGCCCGTGGAGACGTATTCTTCGTCCCCGCACCTGTTCGCCGACCTGGATATTCCGGAAGGCACCAAGGGCCGCCTGCCCCGCAACCAGCGCACGCTTGCGGGCGTCGACGCCGAGGTCCTGGAGGACCTGGGCGAGACCGGCAAGAAGAACTCCCGTTCCGGCGGCGATTCCGGTCGTGGACGCTCCGGCCGTGACAGTGGCCGGGAGGGTGCACGCCGCGGTCCCAAGTCCGCTGAGACTCCGGCCCGCGACGGCGACGGTGAGGGCGGCCGCAACCGCACGCGCCGCCGTCGTACGTCCGAAGGCGAAGCAGCCCCCGCTGAGGCAACGGCCCAGTCTGCCGAGCCGCAGTCCGGCGAGGGCTCGGACAAGCCCGCCCGCGCACGCCGTTCCCGCACCCGCCGCCGCAACGGCGAAGTGGTCTCGGCTTCCGGTGCCTCCGGCGAGAGCACCGAGGCTTAACGGCCTCAATGACTGACACTGTTTGGGCGCCGGACGGCAGCAACTTGGTGGTTCACGCGGACAACGCGGATTTCCTCCCGACGCTGCCGGACGGCGCCTTCACACTGATTTACGTGGACCCGCCCTTCAATACGGGCCGGGTCCAGAGCCGCCAGGAAACGCGCATGGTCCGCAACGCCGACGGCGACGGAGACCGCGTCGGCTTCAAGGGACGCTCGTATGACACCATCAAGGGCGCCCTGCACCGCTACGACGACGCGTTCAGCGACTACTGGTCCTTCCTGGAACCCCGGCTTGTGGAGGCCTGGCGCCTCCTCGCCGACGACGGCACTTTGTACCTGCATCTGGACTACCGCGAAGTCCACTATGCCAAGGTCATGCTGGACTCGATCTTCGGCCGGGAGTGCTTCCTGAACGAGATCATCTGGGCCTACGACTACGGCGCACGCGCCAAGAACCGCTGGCCCACCAAGCACGACAACATCCTCGTGTACGTCAAGAACCCCGCCAAGTACCACTTCGACAACGCCGAGGTCGACCGCGAGCCGTACATGGCGCCGGGCCTCGTGACTCCGGCCAAACGCGAACTGGGGAAGCTTCCCACGGACGTTTGGTGGCACACCATCGTTTCCCCGACCGGCAAGGAAAAGACCGGCTACCCGACCCAAAAGCCGGAAGGCCTGGTCCGGCGGATCGTCACGGCATCGAGCCGGCCAGGAGACTGGTGCCTCGACTTCTTCGCGGGTTCCGGCACGCTCGGTTCAGTCGCGGCGAAACTCGACCGCAGGTTCGTGTGCGTGGACCAGAACGCCCCGGCCATCGATGTGATGCGCAAGCGCCTGGACGGCAAGGCCACTTTCTACCCCGTCTAGCGGACTACCGAACTACCCGTGCCCAGCTCCTCGATGCGGGCCAGGACGTCGGGGGACGTCAGGTTCTCCCCGAGCAGGTTGGGTTTGCCGGTTCCGTGGTAGTCGGACGATCCGGTCATGAACAAACCGTGTTCGGCAGCCAGTCGCCGCAGGAACACGCGGCCTTCCTCGGGATTGTCGCGGTGCTCCACTTCCAGCCCGAGCAGGCCGGCGTCGATCATTTCCCGGTAAGTCCGTTCCCCGACCACCCGGCCGCGGGCCGAGGCGACCGGATGCGCGAAGACGGGGACACCGCCCGCTGCCCGGACGAGTTCGACGGCGAGCGCCGGGTCCGGTGCATAGTGCTGCACGAAATAACGCGAGTGCGAGGTCAGGATGGCAGTGAACGCTTCGGAGCGGCTCGCCACCGCACCGGCGGCCACGAGGGCGTCGGCAATGTGGGGCCGGCCCACGGTGGCGCCCGGAGCCACATGATGGATGACATCGTCCCAGCTCAAGGGGTAATCCTCGGCCAGGAGCGTGACCATCCGCTTGGCGCGGGTGAGCCTTGCGTCTTTCGCCTTGGTGATCTCCTCAAGCAGGCCGGGGTGCGCCGGATCGTGGAGATAGCTGAGCAGATGGACGCTGATCCCCTCCCGGGTGCGGCACGAGATCTCTATCCCCGGTACGAAGGCCACCCCGCATTCGAGGGCCGCGACAGAAGCTTGCTCCCATCCGTCGGTGGAGTCATGGTCGGTCAGGGCCACCACATCCAGACCTGCAGCAGACGCGGAAGCGATCACTCCCGCGGGAGCCTCGGTCCCGTCGGAAACATTGGAGTGCGCGTGCAGGTCGATCTTCACTTTCCAAGCGTATTTGATGAGGGACGGCTTGGACCGTTTCGGCGTTGGCCTAGTGTCGGCCTTGATGGGACGATGGGACGGTGAACGATGCAGAAAACACCCAAAACGGTGAAACCACAGCCTCCCAGCCACTGGAGGAGCGCGTCAACAACCGCTCCCAGCGGCCCACATCCGATGCCTTCAAGGCGTTCATGGCCAGCAATTGGGCGCCCGCGCCGCAGGTGACCCCTGCACGTGACGCTGTCGCAGACCGCGCCGCCACACGTCGTCGGGCCATCTCCGACAAGTTCGCGGGCTTGCGCCTCGTCCTACCGGCCGGCCCGCTCAAGGTCCGCTCGAACGATTGCGACTACCGCTTCCGCCCCCACTCCGGCTTCGCCCACCTCACGGGCTTGGGCCTGGACCACGAGCCCGATGCCGTGCTGGTCCTGGAACCTGTCGAGGAAGGAACCGGCGACGACGGCGGCAACCACCTCGCCACGCTCTACTTCCGTCCGCTGGCCGGCCGGGACACGGAACAGTTCTACGCCGACTCGCGATCCGGTGAGTTCTGGATCGGCGCGCGTCCGACGCTCGAAGAATTCGAAGCGCGCCTCGGACTCAGGACGGCGCACCTCGACGAACTCGAGATGGCCATCACCAAGAACGTGGGTGCCCCGGAAATCGGTGGCATCTCCATCCGCTTGGTCCGCAAAGTCGACGAGAACATTGATGCCCTCGTGGACACGGCCCGCTACAACACCGCCAAGGATCCGGAGAACCTGGACCTCGGCGAACTCGATGCACTGGACGAACTACTCAGCGAGGCGCTCTCGGAGCTGCGCTTGCTCAAGGACGACTGGGAAATCGCGCAGATGAAGATCGCCGTGGCCGCGACCGTGGAGGGTTTCGCCGACGTCGTCCGAGCCCTCCCCCGCGCCATGACCCACCACCGCGGCGAACGCGTCATCGAAGGCGCTTTCTTCGCGCGTGCCCGTGAGGAAGGGAACGAGCTCGGCTACGACACCATCGCGGCCGCCGGAAACAACGCCACGGTGCTGCACTGGACCCGGAACACGGGCAAGGTCAACGCAGGGGAACTCGTGCTGCTCGATGCCGGTGTGGAGGCAGATTCGCTCTACACCGCCGACGTCACGCGTACCATTCCGGTCAACGGAAAGTTCTCGGACGTCCAGCGCAAGGTCTATGAAGCTGTCCTCGACGCAGCCGACGCCGGATTCGCCGCGGCCCAGCCGGGCGTGAAGTTCCGCGACATCCACACGGCCGCCACGACGGTCCTCGCAGAACGCCTTGCCGAGTGGGGCCTGCTGCCGGTCTCGGTGGAGGAAGCCATCAGCACCGAAGGCCAGCAGCACCGCCGCTGGATGCCGCACGGCACCAGCCACCACCTTGGCCTGGATGTCCATGACTGTGCCCAGGCCAAGCGTGATCTCTACCTGGACGGCGTACTCACCGAGGGCATGGTGTTCACCATCGAACCCGGGCTCTACTTCAAGGCAGAGGACCTCGCGATTCCGGAGGAATACCGCGGAATCGGCGTCCGGATCGAGGACGACATCCTGATGACGGCAGACGGTCCCCTCAACCTCAGCGCCGCGCTCCCCCGCAAGGCTGACGACGTCGAGTCCTGGATGGCCGGCATCTACCAGGACGCCGAAGCGTAACCACTGAGGCAGAACGCATGAGGAGGGCTACCGGATATTGATCCGGTAGCCCTCCTCTTTTGCTTTGGGTTGCCCTAGTAATGGTGGCGGGCCGCGATGATGACGAGCTGATCCGGTTCGACAGCGTAGACAAGTCTGTGCTCTTCGGTAATTCGCCTGGACCAGTACCCAGCAAGCTGATGTTTGAGTGCTTCAGGCTTGCCAATGCCTTCAAAAGGGTCACGTTGGCAGTCTTTGATCAGCAAATTGATGCGTTTGGTCATCGCCTTATCCGTACCGATCCAATAGACATAGTCGCCCCACGCCTTGTCGGTAAAGAGGATATTCATTCAGCCAATTCTCGCCGGGATGCCGTGCCGGCGCGGTGCTGGGCAATACTTTCGAGCAAGTGAGCCGCGTTCGCGGGTGTTCGCAACAGGTAGGCCGTTTCTTCCAAGGCCTCATAATCCGCCAAAGACATCAGGACGGCGCTGCCCTTCTTGGACACGATTTCAATGGCTGTGTGATCAGCATTGACCTGCTCGATAAGCGGGAACAGCTCCGCTCTGGCTTTTGACGCAGTTATTGCCATTGCTTAACTCCCTCGCTCGTATAGTGGTACCAAATATTGTACCGCTTAGCGCGGACTATAACTACTGCTTGGCCGGATCCTCACCATTTCCGGTCTGCTCGCCGTTTCCTGGTTCGTTCACCCGCACGCCGTATTGCGGACGGCCGTCGGGAAGGTCCGGGTAGCGCACGCCGGCGGTCGGCCGCGCGGCCGCAGCCGGGGCCGCGGCGTCCGCAGCAGGCTGGGCGGGCTCGCCGGCGGTTGCCTGTCCGGCTTCCGGTCCACGCTGGCCATACGGATCCTGCCAAGACGCCGGGCGCTCCGGGGCCGGACCCTGCGGTGCACCGGGATGCGCCGGCGGGTTCCGGTAGTCCTGCGGCGTGTAGGCCTGCGGCGGCCGCCCGAAGGCTGCCTCGGAAGGATTCATCGGCAACTGGTGAAGGAGACGGCGGGCTTCGTGGGATGCCTCCAAGGCGACAATGACGTCATAGTTCGTCGCCACTACCTGGCTGGTGGAGGTGAAGTCCCGCTTCCCGCGCTGTGCTGCGTAGGTGACGATCCCAAAGAGCATGAAGAATGCAGCACCCATGAGGACCGACGTCACAATCGAGAAGGGGCCACCGGCCGGGGTGAAGAACGAAAGCATGACGCCCACGAACAGGCCGAACCACATACCGCTCAGGGCTCCGGACAAGGCGACCCTGGGGTAACTGAGCCGTCCCGTAACCCGCTCCACCATTTTGAGGTCGTTTCCGACAATGGAGACATGCTGGACGGGGAACTGCTGGTCGGCAAGATAATCCACCGCCTTCTGGGCATCGAGATAGGAAGTGTAAGAGCCCACGGTGTCGCCTTTAGGGACGCTGCGGGATTCCTCCGTGGCCTTAGGGGCACCGAAAATGTTCGCCATACCCCCATTCTGTCCCATACACATGTGAACCGGCTGAAATTCAGCTAAAAGAGAGCAGACTCGGTAGCCTGTAAGGGTGAGCACAAATCCTTCACGCATCTTTGTTGCGCGCTTGCTCGGCCTCGACGTTTTCGACCCCCTCGGCGATCGCCTGGGCCGGCTGCGCGACGTCGTGGTGCTCTCGCGCGGCTTGCGCGGGGCCCCGCACGCAGTGGGTATCGTCGTCGAAGTTCCGGGCAAGAAGCGCGTCTTCGTTCCGATGACCAGGCTGACGTCCATGGACCAGAGCCAGATCATCTGTACCGGACTGGTCAATCTGCGGCGCTTCCAGCAACGCGGTGCCGAGCAACTAGTGGTCGGCGAGCTCTTTGACCGCAAGGTGACCCTCAAGGACGGCAGCGGCGACGCCATCATCGAAGACATCGCCATGGACCAGCAGCGCAACGGTGACTGGCTCGTCTCCAAGCTTTTCATTCGACGCGGCACGTCTACGTCCAGGCTCCGGGGGTTGCGCCGCGGCCATACCCTCCTGGTGGACTGGGCGGACACGCTGCAGGGCTCCGAGAACGATCCCCAAGGTGCAAGCCACTTCGTCGCCACCCACGAGGACCTCAAGCCGGCCGACTTCGCCGACGCGCTCCAGGAGATGTCGGACAAACGACGGATCGAAGTGGCCAGCGAGCTGCAGGACGAACGCCTCGCCGATGTACTCCAGGAGTTGCCGGAAGAAGACCAGGTCACGCTGTTGTCCGCTTTGGACAACGAACGCGCAGCCGACGTCCTGGAAGAAATGGACCCGGACGACGCCGCAGACCTGTTGGCTGACCTGCCTTCCGCCAAGGCCGAGGAACTACTGCTCCTGATGGAGCCCGACGAGGCTGACGATGTCCGCAGGCTCCTGCAGTACGACGAGGACACCGCCGGCGGCCTCATGACCCCGGTTCCCGTCATCCTTCCACCGGAAGCCACGGTGGCCGAGGCACTTGCCCATGTGCGCAGCGAGGAGCTCTCCCCCGCCCTGGCCTCGGCCATCTTCATTTGCCGCCCGCCGTTGGAGACACCCACGGGACGATTCCTCGGCGTCGTGCATATCCAGCAATTGCTCCGCAGCGCCCCACCCGAACAGCTCGGCAGCATCGTGGACAAGAACCTGGAGCCGGTTTCCGATCACGCCAGCGTCAGCGAGGTCAGCCACACCATGGCCTCCTACAACCTGAACTCCCTCCCGGTCGTAAATAGCGCCGGCCGCCTCGTAGGGGCGGTGACTGTTGATGACCTCCTAGACCATTTGCTCCCGGACGACTGGCGAACCCACGAAGACGGAGCCCCGATCAGGAAACTAGGAGGCCGAATTGGCTGAGAAGCCCACCAGCGGAGGATTGGACACCCCGCTCGAGCTGCGTTCCCGCATGCTGCCGAATTTCGGCAGCGATCCCGATGCCTTCGGCCGGTTTGCCGAACGCTTCGCCCGTTACATGGGTACGGCGAATTTCCTGTTCTACATGACGATCTTCGTGATCGTCTGGATCGCGTTCAACGTTATTGGCTTGTTCGGCTTCCAGTGGGATCCCTACCCGTTCATCCTCCTCAATCTCTTCTTCTCCACACAGGCCTCCTACGCCGCGCCCCTGATCCTGTTGGCCCAGAACCGCCAGGACGACAGAGACCGCGTGACAATCGAGCAGGACCGGGCCCGTGACGAGCGCAATCTGGCTGACACCGAATACTTGACCCGTGAGGTCGCGGCTCTCCGCATCGCCCTGCGCGAGGTCGCTACCAGGGATTACGTGCGCGCCGAACTCCGCTCGCTGCTGTCGGATCTGCTCGAAGCGCAGGAAGAGTTGGGGCCGAACAATTCCGGCGGCTCCAACAACGGCGAGAAAGCCAAGGACAAAATCAAGGACAAGCGCAACAAACAGCGCAATCCTCCCACCCAGCAGATCCCCAAGATCCATCCGGCGCATTCCAGCGCCAGCCAATCCGAACCCGACCTCTCGGCCGTCGGCACGTCGCCAACGCGGAACCCGGTCCCCCCCGCCCAGCCCGAAAGCTGAACACCCACCCCATGAGCACACCATCCGTCGAGGCCCTCAACGCTGCCTTGGCAACCGTCATCGATCCCGAACTCCGCCGGCCCATCACGGAATTGGGGATGCTGGATTCGGTAGAGGCCAGTCCGGACGGAACCGTCCGGGTTGCGGTGCTGCTGACCATCGCCGGCTGCCCGCTGCGGGAAACCATAACGGCCGACGCCACCGCGGCCCTGACGCGGGTTCCCGGCGTGACCGCCGTCGATGTCGAGCTCAAGGTCATGACACAAGCGCAACGCGATGCCCTCAAGGAACAGTTGCGAGGCGCAGGCGGGCAACGCGGAATACCTTTCAACGAGCCGGGCTCCCTGACGAAGGTCTTCGCCGTGGCCAGCGGCAAGGGCGGTGTAGGCAAGTCCTCCGTGACGGTCAACCTTGCGTGCGCCCTTGCAGCGCAGGGGCTGCGCGTGGGAATCGTCGACGCCGATGTCCACGGCTTCTCCGTTCCGGCGCTCATGGGAATCACGCAGCAGCCCACCCGGGTGGACGACATGATCCTCCCGCCCGTGGCCTTCGGCGTGAAGGTGATCTCCATTGGCATGTTCGTTTCCGGGAACAAAGCGGTGGCCTGGCGGGGGCCCATGCTGCACCGCGCCCTGGAGCAATTCCTCACGGATGTCTATTTCGGCGATCTGGATGCCTTGTTCCTGGACCTTCCACCGGGCACGGGCGACATCGCGATCTCGGTGGCACAGTTGCTTCCCAACGCCGAAATCCTCGTGGTGACCACCCCGCAGGCCGCGGCAGCCGACGTTGCCGAGCGGGCCGGAACCATCGCAACGCAGACGGGCCAGAAGCTTGCCGGCGTCGTGGAGAACATGTCCTTCCTGGAGATGCCCGACGGCGGCAGGATGGAATTGTTCGGAAGCGGCGGCGGGCGGGTGCTGGCTGAGCGGCTGAGCGCCGCCGTCGGGACCGACGTTCCGCTTTTGGGACAGATCCCCTTGGACATCCGTCTGCGCGAAGGCGGCGACGCTGGCCGCCCCGTGGTGTTGACGGCTCCGGAGACGGCTGCTGCACAGGCACTTCAGGCCATCGCGGGAAAGCTCAATGCCAAGCCCCGCGGCCTGGCCGGAATGTCCCTCGGGATCCAGCCGAAATAGCCTTCTTAGGTGGCTTCAGCGTCGAAGGGCGCTTTTTCACCGACGGAAAGCCGTTCGACAACCCGTTCGGGAGCTTTCGTCGGAGTGTCCACGGCTGCCACAGCGACAGGCGCACCGTCGCTGACGGGCTTCGTGTCGTCGTCGAGCAGCGCTTCCTTGATGATCCGGCGCGGATCGTACTGGCGCGGGTCATACTTCTTCCAGTCGACTTCATCGATGTCGATGCCGACTTCTTCCTTGATCTGCTCACGCGCGCCGGACGCCATGCGCCGCAGCTCCTTGACCAGATTCGTCAGCTTCCGCGTGTATTCAGGCAAACGGCTGGGGCCGATCACGATGACGCCGATGATCAGCAGGATGAGAAACTCCGAGCCATTGATTCCAAACACGTATCGAAGATTACCCTGTCCGTTGGTCCGCTCAGAAACCTGCGAGGCCCGCCAGGGTATGGAGTCCCCGTTGCAGCCGATCGTTCCAGGTCCCTGTGCTGTTTTCGGCGGGCCGGGCAACCACCAGCGAGTCGCCCGCTTTCACGAGCTCCGGAACGGCTCCGGCGGCCTGGCTGGCAGGCATGTCGGAGGAATAACGCAGCACTGCCACCGGCGAGGAGTAGACGGCCTGCCACGGGGCCCCCTGGGTAATGGACAATTGGGTCCCCGAAGCGCCGCTGCCCTCCAAGTGCTGCTCCACCAGCGTGGCGTGGTGGTCACCGTCACTGAGGTGCAGCTCAACGGCGGGGTGCCCGTCCTGCATCAGGGCCCGGGCGGAAACCACGTGGTAACCCATGCTTGCCATTTCGGGACATGCCCAGCCGTCCCTCCGCAGTTCGGACAATTGCTGCTCGCTCAGGTTCACCGTCCCGGCAACGCCGACGGGCAGGCTCAACTGCGAACCCGTCACGGGGAGTTGCTCTACGGCGTTTCCGGGCACGGTGGAACTGACCAGGGTCCGGACTTCCTGTTCGCCACGGTCGGACGCCTGGGGCGCAACTTCGCCGCCAAGCGCGTAGGCCGCAACCGCCAGGATTCCGGCGCTGACGGCGAGCCCGCCGGCCGCGGCGCTGGCGAGCCGGATCCCGTGCCATACGCTTCGCTGGGGCGCCGGGCGCTCGTCGACATCGGATTGCGCCAACCGCTGGGTGTGCTCGATCAGCCTGTTGGTGAAGTCCTGGCTCGCCTCGGGAACGGCGGCACGGCGAAGCCGTTCGAGGTACTGGCGTTCCCGCAGGACAGCGGCGTGGCATTCAGAGCATTGCTGCAGGTGGCCGGGGGCTCGGCTGTGCCGGATTTTTCCCCGAGTCAAACCACCGCGTCGTCCTTTCAGCAGACCCATCGGCGACTAAAGGAGGCCGGCGATGCGCGGCATCTTAAGGCGCGGCTTGCGGGCCTGGACCGGACGCGGATCCCGGTGCGCCAGTTTTTCGCGGAGCATTGTCCGGCCGCGGTGGATGCGGGACCTGACGGTTCCCAGCTTCACGCCGAGCGCCTCGGCAACTTCGTCGTAGGAGAGGCCTTCAAGATCGCAAAGCACGACGGCGGCGCGAAAGTCCGGGGGCAGTTCTTCCAGGGCGCGCTGGACGTCGAGATCGAGGTTGTTCAACTCGAAGCTCTGCTCGGGACCGGGTTCATGTCCAGGCAGCCGGGATTCGGCGTCTTCGGCCAGGGCATCGAATCGAATACGGCTTTTCCGACGGGCCTGGTCGAGGAAGAGATTGGTGGTGATCCGGTGCAGCCAGCCGTCGAGTGTGCCTGGCTTGAAGTTTTCGAGCGAACGGAAGACCCTGACGAAGACTTCCTGGGTGAGGTCCTCGGCGTCGAACTTGTTTCCGGTGAGCCGGTAGGCAAGGCGGAAGACCTTGGCGGAGTGGTTCTCCACCACTTCTTCCCAGCTTGGCCTGACCCATTCTTCGGCTGGCGGGGCCGTGTCGGTGGAACCCAGGACTGCTGCCGTTGCCTGGACTGGCGCAGCACTTGATGCCCGCATCGTCCGCTCCCCTCAAACTGTTTGTCATCCTGCCGGTCACTCAGGAGTTCGTTGCCGGCCCTCACTTGGATGGCTGGATATACATCATCCCAGTGTTGCCTGAGATTTTGCTGATCGCAGGCAGGCTTTTCCCGCAGAGCGAACATCATCCGGAGGAAGCCGGAGAGACACAGAATTGCGGGCCGCAGGCATCCGGGCTGGGCGGCCCGTAGCCAGTAGTCTGGAAGGAATACCCCTCTGCCTGGAAAGCGAACCCCCATGAGTGCCGACAAGTCAACCAGCTGGTCCTATGCAGAAGATCTGCCTGCCGAGGACGACGTGTTGCTTCGCGCCCGTGAACGCTCCTTCGAGCTGGGCGTTACTCCCGTCAGCCCCGGCGTTGGCGCCGTCCTGACAGTCCTGGCCGCGGCGTCGAAGGCACAGACGGTTGTGGAGGTCGGCTCCGGTGCAGGGGTCTCCGGCGTGTGCCTGCTGCGGGGCCTCAGCCCGCAGGCCGTCCTGACCACTATCGACGTCGACGTCGAGCACCTCAAGGCCGCCCGCGAGGCCTTCCTGGAATCCGGCAGTCCGGCGAACCGCACCCGGACGATCTCCGGCCGTGCGGCCGACGTTTTGCCGCGCCTCACCGACTCCGCATACGACCTCGTGTTCATCGACGCCGACAAACCGAACTTTCCCGGTTACGTTCAGCAAGCCATCCGATTGCTCAAGTCGGGCGGAACATTGGTCATCAATGACGCGCTGGACAAGGACAAAGTTTCCAACCCGGCTGCCAGGGACAGCACCACCGTGGTGTTGCGCCAGATCGGCAAGGCCATCCGCGACGACGAACGGCTCTCGTCAGCGATGCTTCCCACGGGAGACGGATTGCTGGTAGCGGTCAAGAAGTAGCTGGCCCTCGTTCGCCTTCAGGCTTAAACATGAAAGCAGGGCGCCGGCTCTTCTGCCGGGGCCCTGCCCAGTGAATCTATTCGGTAACGCCTACGAGGCATTCCTTGAGGTTCGCCGCCTCTGCTGCGTTGAGCTCGACCACCAGCCGTCCTCCGCCTTCGAGCGGCACACGCATGATCAGGCTGCGGCCCTCTTTGGTTACTTCCATAGGGCCGTCGCCAGTACGTGGTTTCATAGCCGCCATTAGGAAAATCCCCTCCAGTTGTCCCAAATCCCGCCAACCCGGCCGGGTTGGCTCCGCGTGGAATATACGGCGTCGACAGTCATGGCAGTTCAGTCGTCGTCGCCGGGCACCCGAGGGTGCCTTTGTCCTTGCTTGTGTCCATTATCTCGTAATTACCCGCCCGTAGCTAATTGATGGACTTTTCCCGCCGGGCCGTGATCGCGCTTGAACTGGCGAAACGACGCGGAGGCATCACGGAGGATAGTCGCCGCCGCCCGGCAACTGCGCCCACGCCCACAGCCAGACGATCCATACGATCTGGAGGAGGAAGAACATGACCACCATGGTGCCGCGGTAAGCCTTCGAGCGGGACAACCAGGCCGTGCTGAGCGCCAAGGGGAACAACGGCAAGAGCATCCGGAACGTGCTCGTCTGGGGGTGCAGGAAGACCAGAAGATACCCCACGTAGCACGTGCACCAAAGCCTCAGTTCGGTGCCGAGGGCCCGGACAGGTTTGCTCAACATCAGCAGGGCAAAGAGCGCGACGAAGACGAACGGCGCGAGAATGCCGAGTACCGGCCCGAAGAGCATTTGGCCGGTCTCGAACCATGGCTTGAACGGAACAAGGTCGTCCCCTCGCCAAACAGTTTCGGTCTTGGTGTAGGCCAGCGGATCCCCCGTGACCGCCCAGGCGATGGCCGGCCACGCGAGGGCCCCCGCCGCGCTGACCCCCACTAGCGCGGCCAGCGATCCAAGCTCCCGGAGCGTCGGGATCGACCCGGCGGCGGGCACTGACGGGCGGCGCCCGAACCTCTTCCACAAGTGGTGGACCAGGAGTAGGCCCACCATGGCCGCGAAGGGCACTCCAGTGGGCCGCGACAGGCACATGAGCAAGACCACGGGCATCGCCGCGAGGTACTTGCGACGCACCAGCAGCAGGAGCGAACCCGCCAGGAGCAGGGTATTGAGGGATTCCGCGTAGGGGACCTGCAGGATGGCCGAGACGGGGAACATCGAGAACAAGGTCAGTGCCCACAGCGCCGTGGTCCGCCCGGCGAATTCCCGGAACAGTTTGTAGGCCACCAGGGCCGCCCCAAACCCGGCCACCATCGCGACGACCGTCAGGGCGGGCAGCGTCGCCAGTCCGGTGAGTGCACCGAGCGCCCTGGCAAGGTACGGAAAGAGTGGATAGAACGCCCAGGAATTTTCCGCGACGCCGCCGTTCGCATTGACCGGCAAAACAGAGGGGTACCCGTTGTTCGCCGCTTCGGCGTACCAGCGCCCATCCCAGATGGTGATGAAGTTCCAGTAGTCAGGTGCCGGCGGAAACCACGGATTGACGCCTTGCTGCAACGCTGCGGCCATGAAGATGCAAGCGCTGACAAGCCTCGAGGCGATGTAGACGAGGGAGACCTGGACCCACCACGGCCAGCCCGCGGCGTGGGCTCCGGCGCGGCGCAATCTTCGGACCAGGAATCCCGTCGGGGACCGCGATTCGAGTGACGGGGTCACTCTTTTGGGTCTTCCTGGTTCCCGGCTGCCTCCAAGGCCAGTTTCAGCCGTTCGATTTCCCTCTCCTGCGAGGTCAGCTGATCCCGGAGCTCATCGAGGACCTCATCCACCTGGTCCATCCGGTAGCCCCGCAGCCCAAGGGCGAAGCGCACGCGGTCGACGTCGGATGCCTTGGCTCCTGCCGGCAACAGGACCGGCGGCAGGTTCGGGACGGGTTCGTCCAAACCGGCGCCGGAGTCGCGGGCGGATCTCGCCATTCCGGCGCCGAGGAACAACACGGCACCGATAATGACAATCGCGAGAAAGACCAGAAAAAAGCTCACAACAACCATCGTGCCAGACTCAGCTGAGAGCTCAGTGACGGCAAGGCTACTCCGGGCGCTGGTCCCCGTTGGTCGAGGGTGCCCGCGGGATTCCGTGCAGGACGCGGTGAACGGCGTCCGCAGGATCGTCCACAAGCTGGATGAGGTCCAGGTCCTTCGCGGAGACCATGCCTTCGGCCACCAGGGTCCCCTTGATCCATTCGATCATCGGGCTCCAGAAGTCGACCCCCAGGAGGACGATGGGGAACGATGTCACCTTGCGGGTCTGCACCAGGACCATGGCTTCGAACAGTTCGTCCAGGGTTCCCAGGCCGCCCGGCAGGACAATGAACCCTTGCGCGTACTTGACGAACATGGTCTTGCGGGCAAAGAAGTACCTGAAGTTGATGCCAAGGTCCACCCAGCGGTTGAGGCCTTGTTCGAAGGGCAGCTCGATTCCCAGTCCCACGGAAACGCCGTTGCCTTCAACGGCGCCCCGGTTGGCGGCTTCCATGGATCCCGGGCCACCACCGGTGATGACGGCGACGCCGGCTTCCGCGAGGTGGCGGCCCACCTGCACGCCCATATCGTAATAGCCGGTGCCCGGCTTGGTGCGGGCGGAACCAAAGACACTGACGGCGGGGCCGAGCTCGGCGAGCGCACCGAATCCTTCAACGAATTCACTCTGGATCCGCAGGACCCGCCACGGGTCGGTGTGAATGAAGTGGTCGGCTCCCCTGGTGTCCAGGAGTCGCTGGTCCGACATCGGCATAGCGGCCTGTTTGCGCCGAAGCTCCAAGGGTCCTTTGTGCTTGGCTGGCGGCTCTGCGGCTACGGCCGGAGCTGACGCTGCCGATCCGTTGCTCATCGCCTTGCCATTGGCGTCTGGACTAGGAACTTGGGGCTGGCTGGTACTCATTGACCTAGGCTAGCGCGGATGGCGGCTGCAGCCGTTCCGGCGTGGCCTGTTGTTTGCGGTATTGGGTTTCCTACCCATCATTTGCTGTCAGATAGCTGCAAAGCAGGTATCTGTTGAATCACGATCCACGTAAGTTAGTGTGAGCTGGCTCAACTTGAATCATTTCTTCGCTAGATTCGTCACATGACTATTCAAGCCGCCAGCGATGCCCTCGTCTCCCTGAATGGCGTCAATAAGCACTTTGGTCAACTACATGTCCTGAAGGACATCAACCTCCAAGTGAAAAAGGGTGAGGTTGTGGTTGTCATCGGGCCTTCGGGCTCGGGCAAGTCCACGCTGTGCCGGGCCATCAACCGCTTGGAGACCATCGATACGGGCGAGATTTCGATCGATGGCAAGAAGCTGCCTGAGGAAGGCAAGGAACTTGCCCTTCTCAGGGCCGACGTCGGCATGGTCTTCCAATCGTTCAACCTGTTCGCCCACAAGACGATTCTCGAAAACGTCACGCTGGGACCGATCAAGGTGAAGAAACAGGACAAAGCAACCGCGGACAAGGACGCCATGGCGTTGTTGGAGCGGGTCGGCGTCGGGCAACAGGCACCCAAGATGCCTGCACAGCTCTCCGGTGGCCAACAGCAGCGTGTGGCAATTGCCCGGGCTCTCGCGATGAAGCCGAAGGTCATGCTTTTCGACGAGCCGACTTCGGCACTTGATCCGGAAATGATCAACGAGGTCCTGGATGTCATGGTCCAGTTGGCCAAGGAAGGTATGACCATGATCGTGGTCACCCACGAGATGGGCTTTGCGCGCAAAGCCGCCGACCGCGTTGTCTTCATGGCCGACGGCCAGATTGTTGAAGACGCCAAGCCCGAGGAATTCTTCACCAACCCCCAAAGCAACCGTGCCAAGGATTTCCTCTCCAAACTCCTGACTCACTGACACTCACCGCACCCAGGCCGCGGGGGTGGCCGCACAATGAAAGGAATATCATGAAGTCTTTTATCACCCGGAGGAAATCCCTCCTGGTCGCTGCAAGCGCGGCGCTCGCCCTTTCGCTGAGCGCATGCGGTGGCGGCGGGGGTTCCACCACCGCGCCAAGCAGCGAGTCCGCGCCGTTCACGGTGGCCCAGAACGTGTCCATCACGGGCAGCCCCACGTTCGACAAGATCAAGTCGAACGGAAAGATCACGATCGGCGTCAAGCAGGATCAGCCTGGCCTGGGCTTCAAGGATGCCGCGACCGGCGAGTACAGCGGTTTTGACATCCAGGTTGCCCAGTGGATCGCCGCATCCCTCGGTTTCTCCAAGGACAAGATCGAGTACAAGCCCATTCCTTCGGCCAACCGCGAGTCCGCCATTACCAACGGCGACATTGACTACTACGTCGGGACCTACTCCATCACGGACAAGCGCAAGCAGTTGGTCGACTTCGCCGGACCCTACTTCGTGACGGGTCAAGGCCTGCTGGTCAAGAAGAGCAACACGACCATCAACAGCGAGAAGGACCTGAGCGGGAAGAACGTCTGTTCGGCCACGGGTTCAACCCCCATCCAGAACATCAAGGCAAACTTCCCCGGCACCAAGACCACTGAGTTCGACACGTACTCACAGTGTGTCGAGGCGCTCAAGAGCGGCCAGGTCGATGCTGTGACTACCGACCAGGCAATCCTGATCGGTTATGCCTCCCAGGACACCGACAACCTCAAGGTGGTCGGCCAGCCGTTCACCACTGAGAAGTACGGTGTTGGCTTGAAGAAGGGCGATACCGCCTTCCGCAAGTTCGTGAACAAGATGTTCACTGACGGCGGCTCTGTGTGGCAGAAGATCTACGACTCCACACTGGGCCAGTCCGGCACCAAGGTCACCCAACCCGCAGTGGACAACTACTAAACCCATGTTGAGGGGGCGGCCCTTGGCTGCCCCCTCGAATATCGGCTGAAAGCGACCATTCTGTGAATACGCTGCTGAATAATTCGGACCTGTTCATCACAGGGTTCCGGAACACCCTTGTACTTTTCGTCGTTGCCGGGATCTTCGCCCTGATCCTGGGCACCATCGTGGCGACCTTGAGGGTATCCCCCATCCCTGCGATGCGCGCCGCAGCCACTTTGTACATCAACGTTGTGCGCAATACCCCATTGACGTTGGTCCTGTTCTTTTTTGCCTTGGGCTATCCGAAGCTCGGTCTCGTGGAAATTGATTTCATGACCGCCGCAACCGTCGGCCTCAGCCTGTACACCGCTACTTATGTGGCGGAAGCCGTGCGCTCCGGCATCAACACCGTGCCTGTCGGCCAGGCCGAAGCTGCCCGTGCCATCGGCCTTCCGTTCACCCAAACCCTGACACTGGTGATCCTCCCCCAGGCATTCCGTGCCGTCATCCCGCCCATGTTCAGCGTGTTCATCGCATTGCTCAAGAACACAACGGTGGCAGCCGGCTTCTCGGTCGCCGAAGCGGGAGCCATCAGATCGAATCTTTCCGAGCGCGGCGAGCCTGCCATGGCCGGGCTGCTCTGGGTCGCACTGATCTTCGTTCTGCTCGTTTTCATCCTTTCCTTCGTCCAGCGGAAGCTTGAAAAGAAATGGAAGGTGGCCCGATGAGCTCGGTCCTTTTTGACGCTCCGGGCCCGAAGGCCCGCGCACGCTACCGGATTCTCGGCGTCGTGACCGCCCTGGTCATTCTCGCCATCGTCGGATTCATCGTCCTTCGTTTCGCCCAAAGCGGCCAGTTCGACGAGAAGAAGTGGCATTTGTTCACCTTCCCGCTGGTCCAGCAGACCATCATCCAATCAGTGGGCGCCACGCTTTCAGCGTTTGCCACGGCAGCCGTGCTCAGCTTGGTGCTGGGTGTCTTCCTGGCCTTCGGGAGGCTCTCCGACCGCAAGTGGATCAGCTTGCCTTGCTATGGGTTCACGGAGCTCTTCCGTGCCATTCCGTTGCTGATCCTCATGATGATCTTCTACTACGGGCTCCCTCCCCTCGGCGTCCAGGGGATCACGCCTTTCACGGCAGTCGTTGCGGGCCTGGTGCTCTACAACGGATCGGTGCTCGCGGAAGTCTTCCGGGCCGGCATCGAATCGCTCCCCCGTGGCCAGAGCGAGGCCGGCTACGCCATCGGCTTGCCGAAGAGCGCGGTCATGACAAACATCCTGCTGCCGCAGGCGGTCCGTTCGATGCTCCCGGTGATCATTTCCCAACTAGTGGTCATCCTCAAGGACACCGCATTGGGCTTCATCGTGACCTACAACGAGATCCTCTTCCAGGCCAAGTACTTCGGAAGCCAGGCCCAGTACGGTTCGCCCATCATTCCTTCCGCGATCATTGCCGGTGTCCTGTACGTCGGGATGTGCCTGATCCTGGCCGGAATCGCCAAGTGGCTTGAAGGCCGGATGCGCCGCAACGTCAAAGTGGTGAAGGTGGCCAAGTCGGAGATTGTGGCAATCGAGGGCTAGTCGCAAGAACGTCGCAGACGTGGGTGTGGCCCGTGGGCTTGGTTCCGGAACCAAGCCCACGGGCCACACCCGCATTCTCAAGCAAAAATAAGGTCACTCCACCTAGTCAGCCAGCCACGACCGCAACGCCCGGAGGCACTCACGGATGGCGTCGGCGTCGACGTGTTCGTTGTCTTTGTGCGCAAGAAGCGGATCGCCCGGTCCGAAGTTGACCGCGGGAACGCCTAGCTCGCTGAAGCGCGCGACGTCGGTCCAACCGTATTTGGGTTTGGGCTCGGCACCGACGGCGGCAACGAAGGACGCCGCAGCCGGGTGGTTGAGGCCCGGCCGCGCCCCGGCGGCAGCGTCGGTGCGGACGACGTCGAAGCCGTCCAAGAGTTCGCGGACATGGGCTTCGGCCTGGTCCGGGGTCTTGTCCGGCGCGAAGCGGTAGTTGATCTCCACGACGCAACGGTCCGGGATGACGTTGCCCGCAGTGCCGCCGTTGATCTTCACAGCATTGAGGCTTTCCCGGTAGTCCAGCCCGTCCACGTTGACGGTGCGAGGTTCGTAGGAGGCCAAGCGGCTCAGGATGGGAGCGGCTGCGTGGATGGCGTTGCTGCCCATCCACGCCCGGGCGGAGTGCGCCGCTTCCCCGACCGTGGTGGCTTCGAAGCGGCTGGTGCCGTTGCAACCGCCTTCCACCGTGCCGTCCGTGGGTTCGAGCAGGATCGCGAAGTCCCCCTCCAGGAGATGGCCATGGTTCCGTACCAAGCGGCCGAGGCCGCTCTTGACCGCTTCAACTTCCTCATGGTCATAGAAGACGAAGGTGACGTCTTTGCCCGGCTCGGCGCCGCCGTCGAACATTGTCGCGGCGAGCGCAAGCTGCACCGCGACCCCGCCCTTCATGTCGGTGGCTCCGCGTCCATACAAGGTTCCCGTCCCGGGGACACCGGACTCCCACGTGGCGGGCACGGTGCCGAGCGAACCCTCCACGGTGGGCAACGGCACGGTATCGAGGTGGCCGGCCAAGATCACGCGCTCCGGGCGTCCCAGCTCGGTCCGGGCAATGATGGCGTCGCCGTCCCGCACAAGCTGCAGGCCGGGGATCGTACGAAGCGCGGATTCAACGGCGTCTGCAAGCGCGGCTTCGTTGCCGGACACGCTGTTGATGTCCATCAGCGCCGCGGTCAGCAGCGCAACGTCTTGCCTGATGTCAAGAAGGATCGGGGTAGTTTCAACGGTCACCTGTCAACTGTATCCCGAGCGAATTGCGACCCCTCGGTCCACACACGGTTTCAAGGGAAGCAGTGGCTCTCGATAGACTTGCGCCATGACTGAAACCGCTGCCTCTGCCGCTCTCGATAGCGCTTCTGACAACGATCGCTCCGCCTATGGCTTTGGCCTGGCCACCATCGCCACCTCCGACGCCGGAGAAACGACAGTGCTGGACGTATGGTTTCCGGCACCGGCATTGGGCGAAGCTGCCGCATCCCTGCGCGCCGTGGAGCACGCCGACGAGTCGCTGACCGCTCTCGCAGCTGAAAGCCACGACGCCGACCGCCGGACCGAACAGAAGGTGGTCTTTGCCCAGATCAACCTGGACGAGGCACCCGCCGACACCGTTGACGCCTACCTGCGCCTGCACTTGCTTTCGCACCGGCTCGTCAAGCCCAACAGCATCAACCTGGACGGGATCTTCGGCAAGCTCCCGAACGTTGTGTGGACGAACTTCGGTCCCGCCGCAGTGGACGGCTTCGAATTGACCCGCGCCCGCTTGCGTAAGCGCGGCGCCGTCACGGTCTACGGAGTGGACAAGTTCCCGCGCATGGTGGACTACGTCGTTCCCACCGGGGTCAGGATCGCCGACGCCGACCGGGTCCGCCTGGGCGCCTACCTCTCCGAAGGCACCACGGTCATGCACGAGGGCTTCGTGAACTTCAACGCCGGCACGCTCGGCACGTCCATGGTGGAAGGCCGCATCTCGGCAGGTGTTGTTGCCGGTGACGGCACCGACGTCGGTGGCGGCGCCTCCATCATGGGGACCCTCTCCGGTGGCGGCAAGGAAAAGATCGCCCTGGGTGAGCGCGTGCTCCTGGGTGCCAACTCCGGCGTGGGCATCAGCATCGGCGACGACTCCGTGGTCGAAGCAGGCCTCTACGTCACGGCTGGAACCCGCGTGCGCATCCCCGGCCCGAAGGACGCCAACGGGGAAGACACCAGCAGCATCATCAAGGCTGTTGAGCTCTCCGGCGTGCCGAACCTGCTGTTCCGCCGCAATTCCACAACTGGCGAAGTCGAGGTCCTTCCCCGCAAGGGCCAGACGGTGGAACTCAACGAAGCCCTCCACGCCAACTAGCTGATACCTGGATGCGCCGTCTCCGACGCACCATCATCTTGTTGCTGGCGCTTGCCTTGGTAGCCGGTGCCATCTACGCCGTGGTGACTGTACTGCAGCGTTCCGAAACCTTGGTTACGGAACGCTGCGTCGCCGTCGTGGGCTCGGACTCGTACGAGCTGGCGACGGACCAGGCCGCGAATGCCGCCCTCATCACCGCCATTGCCGTGCAGCGGGGGCTGCCTCCGCGCGCGGCCACAATCGCCGTGGCCACAGCCATGCAGGAATCCAAGCTTCGCAACATCGGGCACGGTGACGAGGTTGGCCCCGATTCACGGGGCCTGTTCCAGCAGCGCCCCTCCCAGGGCTGGGGCACCGAAGCCGAGGTCATGGATCCCGTCTACGCGACGAACGCTTTCTATGACCACCTTGTGAAAATACCCGGCTACGAAACAATGGCGATCACTGATGCGGCGCAAGCGGTCCAGCATTCCGCCTACCCCCAGGCCTACGCGCAGCAGGAACCCATGGGCCGGGCGTATGCGTCGGCGCTCACGGGACATTCCGAACGGGCCCTCGACTGCACGCTCCGGGCCGCGGACACCGCCGGCGACCCGAACGCCGTCGTGGCCGCCATGACCACGGAGTTCGGCGCCCTGCCGGCCGTGGCCCAGGGCCGCACGGTCCAGTTGAACATCAGCGGTGCGCAGGCGTGGGCTGTGGCCCAGTGGGCCGTGGCGAATGCCAAGGACCTTTCCGTGACGCAGGTTGACGTGGCTGGCGCCACCTGGAACCGGCAGGACCACAAGGGCTGGCAGGATTCGGCGGCAGCGTCGGGGTCCGTGACCATCACGGTTTCGGCTCCGAAGACCTAGTTTTGAGCGGGGCCTCGGCGGTGCCTGGCGGCGTCGCCCGGGCTTCAGACCAGTAGTTCAACCACCGGCTGGACGTAGCTGCGGAAGATATCCGGTTCGGACAAGAGTTGGTGGCTCATGATCATCTTGTCCGGCTCAAGGTACCAGGCCCTTGGCTCGTTGAGGGGTAGCTCGATGATTGTCAGCTGGAAGTCCCGGGAACTTCGTCCGACTTCCAGCAGCCGGTCCTCCACCATGTCCCCCAGAAGCAACGTGGCGCCGCTCGCTTCGCGTTCAGCCTCCAGTTTTTCGTACTCTTCAAGGCGCTCACGGGCCCAGGTCAGGGCGGCTCCGAAGTGTGCCTGCAATACTCGGCGTAGGGCGGGTGAATTGCCGAAGGCGTTGAATCCCGGGGGTGAAAGCTCCGGCGCGGCATCCGGATACGCCCTCAACAGCTGCTCCCACCAGGCCTCCCACTCTGTCTTGAGGGCCGGCACCCCGCCTACCTCGGCAGTGAGGTGCGTGTGGTCCGCGTGCCTGACTTTGGGTGTGGCGTGGGACAACGTTGGCGTACCGGCTCCGTCCAATCCAGCAACGTCTCTCAGATACAAGGCAATGAGCATCGGTCCGGAGGTGTCCATTGTGATTCGCCACCCCTGACCGCCTGTGTCATGCATCCGATTGCCTCCCTTGGCAGGTGCCCACTCAGGGTTCCAGTCTATTCCCGTTGAGCCTCGACGTTAACGGTTGGACGGGACCGCAACGAGAGTCTGCAGATGCGCGGTCAGAACGTCGCGGCAGACCTCGGCCGTCATCCACTCAGGCTGCAGCAGGGCGTGCATGCACAGTCCGTCCAGGGTGGCCAGAAGGCGCTCGGCCTCGGTCACCAGGCGCTCCTGGCCGGATCCGCCGTCGGGCATCAGCCGCATCACCAAGCGGCCGACGACGGCGGCCACGGCCCGGTGGCTGCGTGCCGCTTCCTGTTCGAGTACTGGCCGGATTCGGGCCGCGTGCCGGAATGCCATCCAGACACAGGCGTCGACGGCCAGTTCCTCGTCGAGCGGAAGGAATTGGCCCACCAGGGTTAAGACGGCGGCGTCGTGTTCCGCGGAATCCGGATCCAAGGATTCGACGACGGCGAACGCGTCCTCAAGCCGCGCGGCGATCCTGTCGATGACCACGGCAAAGGAGTGGACCAGCAGTTCATCGCTGCTGGCAAAGTAATGCCGGACCGAGCCGACGGCGAGCCCGGCTTCATCGGCTACCTCCCGCAAGGAGGCACGTTCCAGGCCATCCGAGGCGATGATCCTGAAGACAGCTTCGACTACTTCCTGGCGCCGGGCTTCGGCATCAACAATCTTGGGCACAGATCTTTTTAGCACGAACGTGCTTGAACGGTACCGCCCGGCGCACCGGAACTGCGGGACTGTGGCGCACGCAACACTGAGCGAGCCTTGGCAAGTTCGGCTAGCGTTGCTTGCATGAGAATTCTTGTCACGGGTGGCACCGGCTACATCGGATCGCACACCGTCCTGTCCCTGCTGGAAACCGGACACGAAGTGGTCGTGCTGGACAACCTCGTGAACTCAAGCGAAGAGTCCCTGCGCCGCGTCGGTGAGCTGGCGGGAAAGACGGCGGCGTTCCATAAAGTGGATCTGGTGGACGAGGCCGCGGTTGAAGCCGTGTTCGATCAGCACAGCATCGACGCCGTCATCCACTTCGCCGGGCTCAAGGCAGTTGGCGAATCCGTGCAGGAACCCCTGAACTACTACTACAACAACATCGTCGGCACGCTGAACCTGCTCCGCGCCATGGACAAGCACGGGGTCCGGTCGATCGTTTTCAGTTCCTCCGCCACGGTATACGGCGAGCACAACCCCATCCCCTACATCGAGAAGATGGAGATCGGGGCGAACAACCCCTACGGCCGTACCAAGGAACAGATCGAGGACATTCTCACGGACCTCGGCGCCGCGGACGAACGCTGGCACATCGCCTTGTTGCGCTATTTCAACCCGGTGGGCGCACACCCCTCGGGCCGGATCGGCGAGGACCCCCAGGGTATCCCCAACAACCTGGTCCCCTACATCGCCCAGGTCGCCGTCGGCCGCCGCGAAAAGCTCATGGTCTTCGGCGGAGACTACGACACCCCGGACGGCACCTGCCTGCGGGACTACATCCACGTCGTCGACCTCGCCGGTGGCCACGTCGCCGCATTGGACTACGTTGCGGAGCGCCCCGGCGTTCACCGCTGGAACCTTGGCTCCGGGAAAGGCACGTCCGTACTGGAGATGCTCCACGCCTTCGAGCAGGCCGTGGGCCACCCGCTGCCGTACGAGATCACGGGCCGCCGCGCCGGAGACCTGCCCGCATTCTGGGCCGACGCCTCCTCTGCCCTGGCCGACCTGAGCTGGTCCACCACGAAGACCGTGGACCAGATGTGCGAAGACCACTGGCGCTGGCAGAAGAACAACCCTCTCGGCTACAGCTCTTAAAGTGCAACGCGGGGTCACTTACGGCCCATGATGTCCCTTGGGACGGGCTGTAAGTGACCCCGCGTGCTGGGCCCACACCGGCGGGGATTAGACCGCCGGGTAGTCGCGTTCCGGCTCTCCTGTGTAGAGCTGCCGCGGACGGCCGATCTTCGTCTGGGGATCGTTGATCATTTCGCGCCACTGGGCGATCCAGCCGGGGAGTCGGCCGATCGCGAACAGCACGGTGAACATCTTCTCGGGGAAACCCATGGCCTTGTAGATCAGGCCGGTGTAGAAGTCGACGTTCGGGTAGAGCTTGCGCTGGATGAAGTAGTCGTCCGCAAGGGCCTTCTCTTCGAGGCGCATCGCGATGTCCAGGAGCTCATCGTTGCCGCCCAGCTTGCCCAGGATCTCGTGTGCCGTCGCCTTGATGATCTTGGCGCGGGGGTCGTAGTTCTTGTAGACCCGGTGTCCGAAGCCCATGAGGCGGACGCCGTCCTCCTTGTTCTTGACCTTCTCCATGTATTCCTCGGGCTTGATGCCGTCGGCCTGGATCTGGCGCAGCATCTTCAGCACGGCCTCGTTGGCGCCGCCGTGGGCGGGACCGAAGAGGGCGTTGATGCCTGCGGAAACAGAAGCAAACAGGTTCGCGTTCGAGGAGCCCACAAGGCGGACGGTCGACGTAGAGCAGTTCTGCTCGTGGTCGGCGTGCAGGATGAGCAGGAGGTCCAGCGCCTTGACGACGACGGGATCCAGCTCGTATTGCTCTGCCGGCAGGCCGAAGCTCAGGCGCAGGAAGTTCTCCACGAGGTTCATGGAGTTGTCCGGGTACAGCATGGGCTGGCCGATGGACTTCTTGTGGGCGTAGGCCGCGATGACCGGGAGCTTCGCCATGAGGCGGATAGTGGAAACTTCCACGTGCTCCGGGTTGAACGGGTCCAAGGAGTCCTGGTAGAACGTGGACAGCGCGGAGACAGCCGAGGAAAGCACCGGCATCGGGTGCGCGTCACGCGGGAAACCGCCGAAGAAGCCCTTGAGCTCTTCGTGGAGCAGCGTGTGGTGGCGGATCCGCTGGTCGAACGCGTCCAGCTCAGTGGGAGTGGGAAGGTTGCCGTAGATCAGCAGGTAGGAAACTTCCAGGAAGCTTGAGTGCTGGGCAAGCTGCTCGATCGGGTAGCCGCGGTACCGCAGGATACCGGCATCGCCATCGATGTAGGTGATTGCCGACGTGGTGGCGGCGGTGTTCATGAAGCCGGGGTCATAGGCGACGGCGCCCGTCTGCTTCAGCAGCTTGGAAACGTCGTATCCTTCGTTCCCTTCTACAACCTTGATCCGCGGGAGCTCGAGCTCTCCGCCGGCATGGCGCAGGGTAGCGCTGGTGGTCTCAGTCATGGAGTCCCCTTCATGAGGCTCTTGGCCTCGGTCGAAAGCTTGATCCAACCAACATCTGGTGACTCCAGCCAGGAGTCTGCAGGTGCAGACACCATCGGCCGAACTGCCTTCGTGGAGAAAGCCACCATTGATAGTCAGTTAAAAGCTACCGCCAGTAAGCGGGACAAACTAATTCACAAGCTACGGTTACTGGCGGAATGACGCGCCCTGTGCGGGAAGTCACAGCATTGTTACCGGGCAGTGTCCAAGCGTTCGACTGCCGCATCGATGCGTTCGTCCGTGCCGGTGAGCGCCACACGGATGAAACCATTGCCCGCGTCTCCATAGAACACCCCGGGCCCGACGACGATCCCCAGGTCCGCGAAACGGCGGACTGTGTCCCACGTCGCCTCCCCTGCGGTGGACCACAAGTACAGGCCAGCTTTGGACTCGTGGATCTCCAGGCCGAAGTTCTTCAGTGCCGGCAGGAGGCGTTCACGGCGCCCGCGGTAGAGATCCTTTTGGGCGAGCACGTGGCCGGCATCGCCGAGCGCGGTGCGCATGGCTTCCTGGACCGGATACGGCACGATCATGCCGGCGTGCTTGCGGCTGTTGACCAGATTCGCCACGATCGACGAGTCACCAGCCACGAAGGCGGCACGGTAGCCGGCGAGGTTCGATTGTTTGCTGAGGGAGTAGACGCACAAGAGTCCGTCCGTGGATCCTCCCGTGACGCGCGGGTCAAGGACGCTAGGCACTGCCTCGCCGCCACGCTGGGCATCCCATTCGCCCCAGCCGAGTTCGGCATAGCATTCATCCGACGCCACGACTGCGCCGATCTCGCGCGCCTGGGCGACGATCTGCCTGAGGGATTCGACGTCACGGACGCTGCCCGTGGGATTGCCGGGGGAATTGATCCAGATGAGCCGGACCCTCGCGCGGGTGGCTGAGTCCAGTTCGTCCAGGCTGTCTGCCGCGACGGCAGTGGCGCCTGCGAGCATGGCGCCGATGTCGTAGGTCGGGTACGCCACAGTGGGGCGGACCACGACGTCGCCTGCGCTCAGTCCCAGCAGGAACGGCAACCAGGCCACCAATTCCTTGGAGCCGACGGTCGGCAGGACGTCCCTCGGATCGATTCCCGGGACCCCGCGGCGGCTGGCGAACCAGTTGGATACGGCCTCGCGAAGAGCTTCCGTGCCGTGGACCGTCGGGTAACCATGGGCGTCAGCTGCCCGGGCAAGCGCCTCGCGGACCAGTTGCGGCGTCGGATCCACGGGGGTTCCGATGGAGAGATTGACTGCCCCGCCCGGGTGTTCTGAAGCCTTGGCCACGTACGGCGCCATCGCTTCCCAAGGATAGTCAGGCAGGTTGAGGCCGAAAGCGGGGGCCGCAGAAATCAAAGGAGCAACCGTTCTTAGTGGTCTTGGTTCTGTGGGGGCAGCGCGGCGATGAAGGGGTGGTCCTTACCGGTGTTGCCGATCTTGGCGGCTCCGCCCGGCGAACCAAGGTCATCGAAGAACTCGACGTTGGCCTTGTAGTAGTCGGCCCATTCCTCCGGGGTGTCGTCCTCGTAGTAGATCGCTTCCACCGGGCACACGGGTTCGCAAGCTCCGCAGTCCACGCACTCATCCGGGTGGATATAGAGGGAACGTTCGCCTTCGTAGATGCAGTCAACAGGGCATTCTTCAATACATGCCTTGTCCTTGACGTCCACACACGGCTGCGCGATTACGTAGGTCACGTCCCTTGCCTCTCCACAGTTGTCCCGGAAATTCCGGGTAGTACCACCGGCCCTGTGGCCGGTACATCGAATTCTGAGCCTATTATCCCCCAGCGGGAACTCAGCAACCTAGCCGGGCGTCTTACTATGAACTGGTGAATCTGCCCCGGCCCCAGGATTTCCTGCTCAATACCGTATCCGGAACACGGGTAGTTGTCCGATACCGCCTGGACAACGGCTTCACCGATGCCCTCGGCTACCTGCTCTCGGTCGCCGACGGTGCGTGCACCATCCGTACCCGACAGTCCGACGTCGAGATCCCGCTGGCCCTTGTTGTGGCGGCAAAAGCAGTCCCTCCTCCGCCCCAGCGCCGGGATCCGCGCACAACCCGCGAGTAGTTCCGCCTCATGTCCCGGAGGGTCAGGCGCCATGCACCTCGTCCGGCAGCCTGCGCATTCCCCACAGCGGGGAGAACAGCACAGGCGCAACAAAAACAAGACTTCCGCCCAAGCCGATCCAGAGTGTCGGTACGAGGCCGATATTCTCGGCCAGGAGGCCCGAGGCTAGGGCAGCGATCGGCATGACCCCCCACACCACGAAGCGAATGGACGCATTCATGCGCCCCAGGAGCCGGGGCGGACACACGCGCTGCCTCATGCTCAACTGCATGATGTTGTACACCAGCACTCCGAAAGCAAACCCGAACTCGGAGACGATGAGCATCACCAGGGACATCCATCGCTCGGGGGCAAGCACGCACAACGGAACCAGGAGGAGGAAAAGCGAGCTGATCATCGACGCCACGGGAATAACCGTCCCCTCGCCGATCCAGGCCGCCAACCTGGGCGCGGCAACCGCCCCGATCAGTCCGCCCACGGCGCCGACCGCCATGATGAGGCCCATGCCCTCCGGACCGAGTTCCAGTTCACGAAGTACCAACACCGGCATCAAGGTGAAGGCAAGCGTGGTGAAGAAGTTGACCCCGCCCGTGCACGCCGCAATCCTGCTGATCAGGGGATGCCTGACCACGAAGACCAGGCCCTCCTTGATTTCGCTTGCCAGCGGCTGCCGATCCTTCGCGGCCACGGGCCGTTCCGCATCGCGCGTCCTGAGCAGGAAGATGGCCGACAGCAGATACCCGATCGCCTCCCCGACGAACAGCACCGGGGCGGACACAACCGTCAGCAAGCCACCGCCCGCGGCAGGACCCCCGATCCGTGCGATCTGGGAGGTGGCCTCGAGCTTGGAGTTCGCCTGCGGCACTTTCGCGGCATCCACGAGCACGGGCACATAGCTCTGGTAGGAAACGTCGAAGAAGACCGTCGCGGCCCCGACGACGGTGGCTACGGCGTAAAGGTGCCAGATCTGCAGGATGCCGGCCCACCAGAGGATTGGTACGGTCGCCATTGCCGCGGTCCGGACCAGGTCCGCCACGATCATGGTGCGACGCTTGAGCCAGCGGTCAACCCACGCTCCTGCCGGCAAACCGATCAGCAGGAAGGCCGCAAGGCCGGCGGCATTGAGCGCGCCGACTTCGAACTCACTGGCGCCGAGCAAAGTCACCGCGAGGACGGGAAACGCCAATTGCCCCAGTTGCGCCCCAAGCTGGCTGACGGCCTGGCCCGACCAGAAGGTGATGAAGTTCCGGTCCCGCCACAGCGAGGCAGTGTGCTGAGCTGTGTCAGTTTGCTGAGCATTGTCCGTGGTCCCGGCGTTCACCCGCCCAGTTTCCTGTAGTGATTGGTATATGTCAATCACTCAAGGCTGGCTACACTGGCCACCATGACGGAACACGAGCGGGAGGACAGCGACCTGGTGGCCAAGGGCCGCGCCTTGAGCTCCCCCCTGCGCCTGAGGATTCTCCGGCTCTGCCTGCACCACGCTCGCACCAACAAAGAGATTGCGGGGCTGTTGGACATCAATCCGGCGTCAAGCCTGCATCATGTCCGGACCTTGGTGCGCACCGGTTTTCTTGAACCTCAGGAAGGCCGGAAGGGAAAGAGGGGCGCCAAGGAGGTGCCGTACATCGCCACCCGCACCTCGTGGAGCACTCCCGTCGACGATATTGCCCCTGTCCTGATCGAAACATTCGTCCAGGAAACCCGCGGGCTCATGCCAGGGGACATCGATGTCTGGCGGCTTGGCGTGAAGTTCAATGCTGCACGGCAGCAGGAGATGATGGGCAAGCTGCGGGCGGTCGTCGAGGAATATATGCGTCTTCCGGCAGACGACGACGGCGAGGCCACCTCGCTCTTGATTGCCCACCACCGGGACCCAAGCGCCGACTAGCTAAGCGCGCGGAGGACGCCCGTAGCGCCGGCACCACAAGAGCATCACGAAAGTGATGCCCGCACTCCCGTAAACCCACACATTTCCGGGCACATCCGCGACGATCAGCTGCTTGCCCGTTCCGCCCGTGGAGAGCACGCCTACGGCGGCGTAACAAACAATGCCCACCACCGCCGTCGGGATCAAGGATCGCGACCACGCACCCAGCAGGAGCTGGAGCGATGCGAGCAGGAGCAGTGCCGCTGCGGGACCCCAAGAGACGTCGACGCCGGCAATACGGAGCGCCTGCCGGTGCAGTGCGGTGCCTGCAAAGGCAGCAAAAAGAGCCACCGGAACAGCCACGGCAATGCCGCGTGCTGTTCCGGTGGCTCCCTTATTCAATGCGTCAGTCCGTTGGGCGCGTCAGTACTTGATCTGCGCAGGATCAGACTTTGGCGCGTGCGCGGGTAGCCTTGGCGCGCTCGTTGGCGTCCAGGATCACCTTGCGGATGCGGATGGAGTCCGGGGTTACCTCAACGCACTCGTCTTCGCGGGCGAATTCGAGGGACTCTTCGAGGGTCAGGTCGCGCGGCGGCGTCAGGTTCTCAAAGGTGTCAGAGGAAGCGGCACGCATGTTGGTGAGCTTCTTTTCCTTCGTGATGTTGACGTCCATGTCGTCGGCGCGGGAGTTCTCGCCGACGATCATGCCTTCGTAGACCTCGGACGTGGGCTTCACGAAGAAGGAGCCGCGTTCCTGCAGGTTGATCATGGCGAAGGGGGTGACCACACCGGCGCGGTCGGCAACCATCGAACCGTTGGTGCGGTATTCGATAGGGCCGGCCCACGGCTCGTAGCCTTCGGAGATCGAGGAAGCGATGCCGGCGCCACGGGTGTCCGTAAGGAACTTGGTGCGGAAGCCGATGAGGCCACGTGCCGGAACGATGAATTCCATGCGGCACCAGCCGGTACCGTGGTTGGCCATGTTGGTCATGCGGCCCTTGCGGGCAGCCATCAGCTGCGTGACCGCACCGAGGTACTCTTCAGGCACGTCGATGGTCATGTGTTCCATCGGCTCGTGGATCTTGCCGTCGACGGTCCGGGTGACAACCTGCGGCTTGCCGACAGTGAGCTCGAAGCCTTCGCGTCGCATCTGCTCCACGAGGATGGCCAGCGCAAGCTCGCCACGTCCCTGGACTTCCCAAGCATCCGGACGCTCGGTGGGCAGGACCTTGATGGAGACGTTACCGATCAGTTCCTTGTCCAGGCGATCCTTCACCTGGCGCGCCGTGACCTTGGCGCCCTTGACCTTGCCGGCCAGCGGGGAGGTGTTGATACCGATGGTCATGGAGATCGCGGGGTCATCCACCGTGATAAGCGGCAGCGGCTGCGGGTTCTCGGCGTCAGTGAGGGTCTCACCGATGGTGATTTCCTCGATACCGGCAACAGCCACGATCTCGCCCGGGCCGGCAGACTCTGCCGGTACGCGGTCAAGGGCCTTGGTGGCCAGGAGCTCGGTGATCTTGACGTTCTTCAGCTCACCGTTGGCACGCGCCCAGGCGACGGTCTGGCCCTTGCGGAGGGTGCCGTTGTAGATGCGCAGGAGTGCAAGGCGGCCAAGGAACGGGGAAGCGTCCAGGTTGGTGACGTGCGCCTGAAGGACACCGTTCGGGTTGTAGGTCGGCGCCGGGATGTGCTCGATGATCGCCTTGAAGAGGGGTTCGAGATCTTCGTTTTCCGGGGCCGAGCCGTCAGCCGGCTGCTCGAGGGAGGCGCGGCCGACCTTGGCTGCGGCGTAGACCACGGGTACTTCCAGGATCTTGTCCAGGTCCAGGTCCGGAACTTCGTCCGCGAGGTCGGAGGCCAGGCCAAGGAGCAGGTCCATGGACTCGTGGACAACCTCTTCGATGCGGGCGTCGGGGCGGTCGGTCTTGTTGACCAGCAGGATGACGGGCAAGTGCGCGGCAAGGGCCTTGCGGAGGACGAAGCGGGTCTGCGGCAGCGGACCTTCCGAAGCGTCGACCAGGAGGACCACGCCGTCAACCATGGACAGGCCGCGCTCCACCTCGCCACCGAAGTCGGCGTGGCCGGGGGTGTCGATCACGTTGATGGTGATGGTCTCGCCATTGGACGACGGGCCGTTGTAGGCAACCGTGGTGTTCTTGGCGAGGATGGTGATGCCCTTTTCGCGCTCCAGGTCACCGGAGTCCATGACGCGGTCTTCCAGGTGGTTGTGCTCGGCGAAGGAGTTGGTCTGCTTGAGCATGGCGTCGACCAGCGTGGTCTTGCCGTGGTCAACGTGGGCCACAATCGCGACGTTGCGCAGATCACTGCGCGATGCAGTGGTCGCGGCGGTGTTGGTGGTGGTTTCAGACATGCGTAATGGCTCGATTCAGTGGTGAAGTCAGCTGTTGTATCGCGACATTTCCAACCGGAACGCACGACGGATTAGACCCTTTGACACAGGGCACCTTCATAGAGTCTAAACGCTGTGGTATTTATTGGCCTAAAAATCACCCTCCAGGTCATCGAATTGTGCCCTTCATCACAATCGGCAGCGAACTCGGGATGAGCCGGAAACAGCAAAAGAGCCGGTACCACTTCCCCCACGGAAGTGGTACCGGCTCTTCTGCTCCCCCGGCTGGCACTCAGCGCACGGGCGCCAGCACCGTCAGGCCACCACGGGCGGAAGCATCAGGCTGGCACCCGGGATCGCGTTGAGCAGGGCCTTGGTGTAGTCCTGCTGCGGCGAATCGAAGACGTCGTCCGTGCTGCCCGTTTCCACGAGCTTGCCCTTCTGCATCACGCAGACATGGTCGGCGATCTGCCGCACGACGGCGAGGTCGTGCGTGATGAACAGGTACGTCAGGCCAAGATTGGACTGCAGCTCGGCCAGGAGGTTCAAGACCTGGGCCTGCACCAAGACGTCCAAAGCGGAGACCGCTTCGTCACAGATGATCACTTCGGGGTCGAGGGCGAGCGCGCGCGCGATCGCGACGCGCTGCCTTTGGCCGCCGGAGAGCTCGTTCGGGTACCGCTGCATGGTGGACTGAGGCAGCGCCACCTGGTCCAGGAGTTCCCGGACCTTCTTCTCGCGGCTGACCTTGTCACCGATCTTGTGGGTCCGGAGCGGTTCCTCGATGGTCCTGAAGATGTTGTACATCGGGTCGAGTGAACCGTACGGGTCCTGGAAAATCGGCTGGACGCGGCGCCGGAACTTGAAGATTTCCCGGCTGTTCAAGGTGGAGGTGTCCACACCGTCGAAAACGATCCGGCCCGACGTCGGCGCGAGCAGGTTGAGGACCATCTGGGCCACGGTGGACTTGCCGGAACCCGATTCACCCACGATCGCCGTCGTCGTCCCCCGTTTGACGTTGAACGAGACGTTGTCCACCGCAGTGAAGTCCGTTGCCTTGCCGACGCCGGAGCGCAGCTTGAAGACCTTGCTGAGGCTTTCGACCTTCAGGACGTCGTCGGCCAATGCCTTTTCGGCCACAGCTTCGGTGGGCGCCAGGAGTTCTTCCGTCTGGATTCCTTCGGCCTTGGCGGCCTGGATCCTACGCGAAGCGAGTGACGGCGCCGAGGCCACCAACCGCTGGGTGTAGGGGTGTTGCGGGTTGCGAAGCAATTCGAGGGAAGGACCGGCCTCCACCACGTTGCCGCGGTACATGACCACTACTTTGTCCGCGCGCTCGGCAGCGAGGCCGAGATCGTGGGTGATGAGCAGGACTGCCGTGCCGAGCTCCGCCGTCATGGCTTCGAGGTGGTCAAGGATCTGCCGCTGCACCGTGACGTCCAGGGCCGACGTCGGCTCATCGGCGATCAGGAGCCGCGGCTGGCAAGACAGGCCGATGGCGATCAGGGCCCGCTGGCGCATGCCGCCGGAGAATTCGTGCGGATACTGCTTGGCGCGGCGTGCGGAGTCCGGCAAGCCGGCCTCCCCCAGGACGCGGGCGACGTCGGCAGGACCGCTGGGCTTGCCGTTGGCGCGCAGCGTCTCGCGGACCTGGTATCCGATCTTCCAGACCGGGTTGAGGTTGGACATCGGATCCTGCGGAACCATGCCGATCGTGTTGCCGCGCAGCTCGATCATGCGCCGTTCCGGGGCGTGGGAGATGTCCTCGCCGTCGAGCAGGATCTGCCCGCTGGAAACCCTGCCGTTCTCCGGCAGGAGGCCAATGGCGGCGAGCGCCGTCGTCGACTTCCCCGAACCGGACTCCCCCACAATGGCGACAGTCTCGCCGGGCATGATGGTCAGGTGCGCGTTCTTGACGGCCTGGAATTCGCCGCTCGCCGTCTGGAAGGAGATGGCGAGGTCCCGGATTTCAAGGAGCGGACGCTCTTCGGTTCCGGCTTCGTCGATGGTGACGTTGGATGTTGTCATGATTGCCTCCTTCATCGCTTGCGGCTCTTGGGGTCAAGGGCGTCACGCAGCGCGTCGCCAAGCATGATGAAGCTCAGGACCGTGATGGACAGTGCGGTTGCGGGGAACATCAGCACCTCGGGGTTGGTGCGCAACGTGTCCTTCGCCGCGGAAATGTCGTTACCCCAGGACATGATGCTGCCGGGCAGGCCAATGCCCAGGAAGGACAGCGTTGCTTCCGTCACGATGAAGACGCCAAGCTCCATGGTGGCCAGGACGATGATCGGCGCGAGCGCGTTCGGAACGACGTGCCGGACCAGCGTGCCGATCTTGGAGACACCGAGCGAGCGTGCGGCCGTGACGAAATCCGCGTTGCGGACTTCGATCACGGCCCCACGGGTGATGCGGGCCATTTGGGGCCAGCCGAGCATCACGATGACCATGACCACCGTGAAGACGCTCTTGTTCTCACGGAAGAAGGGGAGCTGGGTAACTACCAGCGCGCCAAGGACCAAGGGCAACGCGAAGAAGATGTCGCCGATGCGGGCAATGATGGTGTCAACCCAGCCGCCGAAGAAGCCGGCCAGTGCACCGAGGGTGACCCCGATGATCAGGACGAAGATGACGGAGACGACGCCGACAGTCAAGGATGCCTGGGTGCCGTGGATGACGCGGGAGTAGATGTCGCAGCCCTGGAACGTGAATCCCAGGGGGTGGCCGGCCGAGGGGCCCGCGAGGGAGTCGCCCAGCTGGCAGTTGTCGTTCGGGGCAGTCTGCGTGAAGAGGCCCGGGAAGAACGCGACTACGAGGAGCAGCAGGATCATGAGCGCCGAGATGATGAAGAGCGGCCGACGGCGGAGCTTCCGCCAGGCATCCGCCCACAGGCTCAGGGGTGCTGCGTCGACCTTGAGGGTATCGGTCGCCAGCAGCGGTGTCTCGTCGATAGGGGCAACATAGTGCTCGATCTGACGGTTACTTTTCATAACGGATCTACTTTTCATAGCGAATCCTGGGGTCAAGCCAGGCGTAAAGGAGGTCCACCAACAGGTTGGCGGCAACGAAGACCAGTACCAGGACGCTCACAATGGCGACGACTGTGGGGCCTTCGCTGCGGATCACGGCTTGGTAGAGCTTCTGGCCGACGCCGGGCACGTTGAAAATGCCTTCGGTGACGATCGCGCCGCCCATCAAGCCACCCAGGTTCGCGCCCAGGTAGGTGACCACGGGAATCATGGAGTTTCGCAGGATGTGGGCCAGGACCACGCGGGGGCGGGACAGGCCTTTTGCGGTTGCCGTGCGGACGTAGTCGGCGTTCATGTTTTCAATGACCGAGGCGCGGGTCAGGCGCAGCACGTAGGCAAAGGACACGAGGCCAAGGACGGTGGCCGGAAGGATCAGGGTGCCCCAATCCGCGTTGGATCCAACGGTCGGCTTGGCCCAGCCAAGCTGTACGCCAACGACGAGCTGAAGCACGAAGCCCAGGACGAACGTCGGGACGGCAATGACCACGAGGGACGCGACAAGCACGGTGGAGTCGAAGATCTTTCCCTTGCGCAAGCCTGCAATCAAGCCGAAGGCCACACCGAAGACAGCCTGGATGGCAAGGGCCTCGACGGCGAGCATGGCGGTGACCGGGAAAACGCGGCCGAGGGTGGCGGCGATTGGCTGGCCGGTGAAGTCCACCCCGAGGTTGAACGTGAAGAGGTTCTTGAGGAACAGTCCGTACTGGACCCAGAACGGCTGGTCGAGGTTGTATTGCTGGCGCAGCGCGGCAATGACGGACTCGCTGGGCGGTCGGTCGCCGAACAGGGCGCGGATGGGGTCGCCCGGGAGGGCAAAGACCATGAAGTACACGAGCAGGGTGGTTCCCAGGAACACGGGAATGACCTGCAGCAAACGCCGGAGGATGTACTGGGTCACAGCAACGGTTCCTGGGCGCTCTTGAAAATGTGGGGATTCATTTGGGACAGCTTTCGTGCCGAATCAAGGCATGGGGGCCCGGTTTGTGGCCGGACCCCCATACGCTAACGAGCTTGGAACAAGTCCAGTAGGACTACTTTGCGGTGATGTTGTAGTACAGCAGGACGCCGTTCCAGCCGGAGTCAACGTTGCTGACGTTCTGGCTCCATACAGCCTGGCGTGCCTGGTACCACAGGGGCAGGTTCGGGAGGTCTTTGAAGAGGATTTCCTGAGCCTGGGTGAACTTCTTGTTGGCGTCGTCCGTGGACTTGGAAGCCAGGCCCTCGGTGAGCAGCTTGTCAAACTCAGGGTTGCTGTAACCCTCGTAGTTGGCGCTGGCTCCGGTCTTCAGCAGCGGGCCGAGGAAGTTGAACAGCGACGGGTAGTCTGCCTGCCATCCGGCGCGGGTGAAGCCCGGGAGGGTCTTGGCCGTGCGGAGGTTCAGGATCTCGGCGAACTTGGCGAACGGCTGGCCTTCTGCCTTGATGCCGAGGTTGTTCTTCAGGTTGTTGGCAACGGCGTCAATCCATTCCTTGTTGCCACCATCGGTGTTGTACGCGAGCTGCAGAACCTTGTCGGCGGGCCACGGGCTCATGGCGTTTGCCTTTGCCCAGAGGTCCTTGGCCTTCGCGGCGTCGAACTTCAGAACGTCGGAGCCTGTCACGTTGGCGTTGTAGCCATCGATGGACGGCGACGTGAAGTCCTTCGCAGGGATGCGGGTGCCGTTGAAGACGACCTTGGTGATCTCATCGCGGTTGATCGCCATGGAGATGGCCTGGCGGCGCAGCTGGCCGGCGGGTCCCTGGAACTCAGGCAGGTAGTTCGGGATGTTCAGGGTTGCGTTGCCCGCGTAAGCCTTGTTGAGGCTGTGGTCCGGGAAGTCCGTTGTGTAGGTCTTCAGGGCGTTCGTGGGCAGGACGTCGGTTACGTCAAGGTTGTTGGCCTGGACGTCGGTGTAAGCCGGAGCCGGGTCGGTGTAGAACTTGAAGGTCACGCCGCCGTTCTTGGCCATGCGCGTGCCCTGGTAGTCCGGGTTCTTGACGAGGGCGATCTGGCTGTCGTGCTGCCAGGCACCCTTGGCGGCCATCTTGTACGGGCCGTTGCCGATCGGGTTTTCGCCGAAGGCCTTCGGGTCCTTGAGGGCGTCGGCCGGAAGCGGCATGAAGGCGGAGTAGCCGAGGCGCTGCGGCCAGTCGGCCTCCGGCTGGGCCAGCTTGACAGTGATGGTCGAGTCGTCCTTCAGCACCAGGCCGGACATCGTCTGGGCGGTCGGTGCGGGAGTCGACGTTGACTTTCCGTCCGCGCCCTTGGTCTTCGTGACGGCGCTGACTGCGTCGTAGCCTTCGATGGATTCGAAGAAGCTGCTGCTGGACTGGGCGTTGGTGCTCAGTGCGGCGAAGTTCCAAGCATCAACGAAGCTCTTGGCGGTGACTGCCTCGCCGTTGGTGAACTTGGCGCCCTTCTTGACCTTGATGGTGTAGTTCTGGCCGTCGCTCGTGTCAATGGATTCCGCGAGTGCGTTCACGGACTTGCCATTGGCGTCGTAGCTGGTCAGGCCTTCGAACAGGAGGTCGACAACGCGGCCGCCGTACACCTCGTTGGTGTTGGAAGGGATGAGGGGGTGCTGGGGTTCATTGCTGTATGCGGTGATGATTTTGTTCGGATCGCCGGCAGCGGTCGGGCCGCTGCTTCCGGAGCCAGCGCTGCCGCATCCGGTGAGGGCAAGCGCGGCGACTGCGAGCAAGCCAAGAGCTTTGGAAGTGCGCGAAAAACGCATTCCGCCTCCTATGGATTCAGGGGGATGGGTCGGGGCAACTCATAGCTGCCCCCGGGGCCAGGCACAGAATTATCCTGTGACGCGGCCTACATGGATGTGTAATCCTAACCACAGCTTGTCCGAAATATGGAATCCCATTGGCATGAACAACGAAGTGTGCACTTGACAGTTTTAGTAATGAAGCAGTCATTTCAAGTAAATGAAGCAGTCATTTCACGAAATGGGATTTTCCTTGCTACACTCGACATGCCTGACCCTTGGTTTCCCCCGGAAAACCAGGGTTTTTCGGGCATCCCGTACGGAGTGCAACCGGCCTGGCCGGCGCGTCAACAAGCACCAAAAAAGAGCCCCCGCCGCCCATGGCGACGGAGACTCTTTCGGTTGCGACCATCAGTTCGTGCCGCCGCGAGCGCCTTCGGGTTGCTACTCGATGCCGGCCGCCATGAGCTGGGCGCGCAGTTCGCGACGCTCACGCTGCTTCTCGGGGTCAGGCAGCGGCACCGCGGCCAGCAGCCTCTGCGTGTACGGCTCCTGCGGATTGCGAAGGATCTGGTCGCGGGTGCCCTGCTCCACGATCCTGCCCCGCTGCATCACGCAGATCCGGTCCGCGAGCACGTCAACCACGGCAAGGTCGTGCGTCACGAACAGGCACGCGAATCCCAGCTCCCTCTGCAGGTTCTGGAAAAGTTCCAGGACCTTCGCCTGCACCGAGACGTCCAGCGCCGATGTCGGCTCATCCGCGACCATCAGCTTGGGCTGCAGGGAGAGCGCCCGGGCAATGCCGACGCGCTGCTTCTGGCCGCCTGACAATTCATGTGGATAGCGGTTGCGGTACCCGCGCGGCAATTCCACCTGGTCCAGGAGGGTCTCAATCCGTTTCTGCAGATCGACGCCCTTCGCGACCCCGGCGAGGTACATCGGTTCGCCGATGCTTTCGCCGATGGGCAGCCGCGGATTCAACGACGACGACGGATCCTGGAACACCATGCCGATGTCGCGGCGCACTTCGTGCAGTTGCTTTCCATTCCGCTTTGCGGCGGAAATGTCCTGCCCCACCACGCGCATGCTGCCCTCGGCTACGGGCAAGAGCCCGACGGCGGCGCGTCCAATGGTCGTCTTGCCCGATCCGGACTCCCCCACAAGGCCTACAACCTGGCCGGGGTAGATCACGAGGTTGGCTCCCTCGACAGCTCGGAACGCGGGGACCCGGCCCTGCTTGGGGTACTCGATGGCGACGTCGACCAGCTCAAGTACGGGCTCACCCTTGGGCTTGGCTGCTTCTTCGGCCGCCGCCTTCAAAGCGGCCTGGTTCTCAAGTTCCCGGCGGATCAGCTCATCGTGATCGACCGATTCCAGCTCGGAGTGGGTTGCGGCAGCCAACGCCGCGGTGACGTCAACGTCGGCGCTGTCAGCACCCTGTCCCAGGTGGGGAACAGCGGCTAGAAGAGCTTGTGTGTATCCGTGCTGCGGGTTGCTGAAGATCTGTTGCGCAGTGCCGCTCTCCACAATGACGCCCTGGCGCATCACGGCAATTCGATCGGCGAGGTCGGCCACAACGCCCATGTCGTGCGTGATCAGGACGATGGCGCTGTCCAGCTTGTTGCGCAGGTTGCGCATCAGGTCCAGGATTTCAGCCTGGACAGTCACATCCAAGGCAGTGGTGGGTTCGTCTGCGATCAGGAGCTTGGGATCACAGGACAATGATTGCGCGATCATGGCTCGCTGCCGCTGGCCGCCGGAGAGCTGGTGCGGATACGACTTGAAGGCCTTCTCCGGGTCCGGCAGCTCCACCAGCTCGAGCATGCGCAAGGCCCGCTGCTTGGCTTCATCGGGCGAGATCGAGTTGTGCAGCCGGATCGTCTCCACTATTTGCGTACCCACGGTGTACACAGGGTTGAGCGCGGTCATGGGCTCCTGGAAGATGACCGCGACATCCTTGCCGCGGACTTCACGGATGTTGCCTGATTTCTCACCCAGCAGCTCCTTGCCCGAGAGCTTGACGCTCCCCCGGACACGGCTGTTGCTGGGCAACAAGCCAAGCAATGCCATGGAACTTGCACTCTTGCCGGACCCGGACTCACCGACGATCGCGAGGACCTCGCCGGCCCTGACCTCGTAGTTCAGTCCGATGGCGGCAGGGACCCATTTCTTATCCACACCGAAGTCGACGCTGAGATCGCGTACTTCCAGGACCATGGCCCCGCGCGCGCTCTTATCCGACTCGGTCTCGAGGTGGGTGGCCTCCGGTTCGGGGCTGGCGTTGTCAGTCATGTTGGGTCTTCCCTTCCGACCGGGCCACCCTCCAAGGGGTGATTAGTGAAGTAGCCCGGAATCCTGAATTATTAGGGGCATGAGCAGAGCGCCGTATGCCGGAAATGTCGAAATCTTCAAGGCCCGCACCAGCAAGATTTTTGCTTGGATCTGCTGGGCAGTTGCCGTTTTCGGAGTGGTCGTTGCGCTCGTGGCAGCCGGACCGCGCTCCCTTCCCGGAACCACTCCCCTGCTCTTCGTAGCGTTTCTTGGCTGGTTGCTCTTCTGGCGCCCGGTTGTGGTGGTCCGGGATTCCGGCGTCGCGCTGGAGAATCCCTTCCGGACCATCGATGTTCCCTGGGATGCCCTGGTGCAGGTTGATACCCGCTACGCCCTCACGCTGGTGACGCCCCGCAAGAAGTATCCGGCGTGGGCTGCTCCCGCGCCGGGAATCTGGGGCGGGCGCAATGCCCGCCCTGAGCATCTCAAAGGACTCCCGGGCACCACCTACGGCCCCAGCAGCTCGGTTCGCCCCGGAGATCTCAAGAACACCGATTCCGGCGCCGCAGCGATCCTGGTGCGCACCCGCTGGCAGGACCTGGTCGAGGCCGGACGCGTGGAGCCCGGCCGGGCTGAAGACGCTTCGGTGACCGTTGCCATCGGATGGTTCCGGATAGCAGCCACGGTAGCCCTGGCCGCGGCCAGTTACTGGGCGGTCTTCCTGTAGGAGGTTTCCCTGGACGGGTAGCACTCAGCTGCCTTTCGAGGCGTCGGCAACGGGCGCCGTCGTGCTCGAGTGGCGCGTGGTTTCGATGGCGGTCTTGGCTTTGAACTTCTTCTGCCGGGGATCGAAGGCGTCCCGCAGGCCGTCTCCGATGAAGTTGATGCTGAGGCAGATGAGGATGATGAACAGGCCGGGGAACCAGAACAGCCACGGCCGTGTGGCGAACGCTTCTTGGTTCTGGGCGACCAGCAGGCCGAGCGAGGTGTCGGGAGCCTTCACGCCGAGGCCCAGGTAGCTGAGGGCCGTCTCGAGCAGGATCGCCGCGGACATGGTCAGCGTCACGTTGACGATCAGCACACCGACGGCGTTGGGGAGGATGTGCTTGAAGATGATCCTTGCGTTGGACGCGCCGGAGATCCTGGCTGCGTCTACGAACTCCCGCTCGCGCAGGGTCAGGAACTCACCGCGGACCAGGCGGGCGAGGCCCACCCAGCTCACAAAGCCGAGAAAGATGCCAAGGACTACGACGCCGTTGTTGGCGGCAAATCCGGTCAGCCAGCTTCCCTCATCCCTGCGGTTGGCTATCTGGCCGACAACGGCCGCGAGGAGCAGCAACGGAATGATGATGATGACATCGGTCAGGCGCATGAGGATGGCTTCGACCCAGCCGCGGAAATAGCCGGCGAGTCCCCCGACGATTGCGCCGACCGCGCCCGCGATGGCGCCGATCAGGACCATGACCGTGATGGATTGTTGGGCACCGCGCATGGTCATGGCAAACAGATCGCGTCCAATACGGTCCTGGCCGAAGGGGTGCTCTCCCCAGGCGAGCGGCCAAAACGACGACGTGGGGGCACCGTCATTGACCAAGGGCGAAACGTCCACATGGTTGTACTTCCACCATCCGGGAATCCCGAATGCGCCCACCGAGGTGAAAGCAAGCAGGAAGATCACTGCAAAAACCGCGAGCCCGATCAGGGCGCCGGTGTGGCCGAAAAACCTCTTGCGGACAATCTGGCCCTGGCTCAGGCCGCTGGTGACTTCGCTGCTTGCATGGGTGGCTGCAGCTTCGGCAAGCGCCTGTTGCGCGAGGAGTTCTTCCTCTTGGGTTGGCTGGCTCATGCTTTGATCCTTACGCGTGGGTCGAGCGCGGAGTACGCGAGGTCCGCTATCAGGTTGAAGACCATGGCGGTGATTGCAACACAAAGGAACACGCCCATCACGGGGTTCGGGTCAGTGTGCAGCAGTCCGTCGATGAACAGGAAACCCATGCCCCGAACGGAGAAGACCGTTTCCGTGATGACGGCGCCACCGATCAACGCACCGATGTCGAAAGCAACGATCGTTGCAATAGGGATCAGGGCGTTCCGGAAGGCGTGGCCCATGATCACGGAACGTTCGCTCAGACCCTTTGCCCGCGCAGTCCGGATGTAGTCCATGTTCATGATTTCGAGCATCGACGAGCGTGTGAACCGGGTGTAGCTGGCCAACGACACAAGGATGAGGGCAATCGTCGGCAAGACGAGGTGGGTCAAGGTGTCTGTCGACATGATCCAGAAATCGCCTTGGATGTTCGGGGTTCCTGCCCCGATCGTGGCGATGGGGCGCCCGCGCACCCGGCTGTTGTTGAAATAGGACGGCCAAGCCTGCATGAATTTGTCCACAACCACAAGGAACCCGACCAGGAAGGCGGTCAGCCCAGCGGCGCGCATGGACTGGCCGCGGTCGTAGCCGCCCATGAAGTACCCCACTGCCACGCCAACCAAGATAGTGGCGATGGCCAGGAGGAAGATCATCAGCCCGGTCGCGTCATTGAGCAGCGGCTGCACAGCAAAGTAGGCAACCACGCCAATGCCCACCACGATCAGGCTTGATTGCAGGGCCTTGCGGTTCTTGAGTCCGGAAACCAAAATCGTGATTCCGAAGGCGATTCCCACCCCCATGATGGCGATGATGACCGGCCCCAGGCCCGGATTGCGGAACCATTGAGTCAGCGAGAAGTAGAAGAGAATAAGCGAAACAGCCGCAAAAACCGAGCCTCCGACGATCAGTCGGCGCCTCACCGCACCGCCGACGACGACGGCCCCGACGATGCCCAGGACGGCCCCGATTCCAAGGGCCACGACCGGCGGTATTTCGGGATTTCGGAGGAAGTCATTAAAGCCGATGGCACCGAATTCCTTGAGGAGAACGGCTACCCAGAAGATCGGCAGGGAGAAGAACAGGAACGCCATGAAGGTTACGCCGTAGTCCAACGCGCTGTACTGGCGCAGTGCCGTAACGATGCCGAGCGAAATGCCGATGAGAATCGCAAGGATGGTCGCACCGGTAACCAGCGTCAGGGTTTGGACCAGCGCGAAACCGAGCGCCTCCGTGATTGGCTGCCCCGCAATGTTCTTACCGAGATTGCAGGCATTGCCGAAGGGAACCAGACACTGGGCAGCGCCTCCCAACCACTTGAAATAGCGCAGCGGCGCCGGTGTGTCGAGGTCGAGCAGATTGATCCGCGCATCCATCAGTGCTTGCCGGTTCGGCGCGCTGCTGGTGCGGAGCTCTTCCAAAGGGTCCCCGGACAACGCCGTCAGGAGATACACCAGGAAAGAAGCTCCAAGGAGAATGAATGCGGCGGTTACGAGCCGCCGGACGATATAGGTCACCATGGTGAAGAACCTCGAAATCCAGGCCCGGGGTCTCCGGCGCCTATCGCAGAATCGTGCCCCTTCCCTGCTTGAGGTCGTTGGGGAAGCAGACAATGTGCCGGTTCGCCAACCCGAAGGCGCCGGGACCATGATACGTCGGTCCCGGCGCCTCGGCTGGCGATATTGCGCGCTAGTTGGGCCTTACTTCTGAGCCCACTCCCAGAAGTTCCACCAAACGCCAGTCTGGTTCGGCATGAGCTTCACACCGGTGATGCGGTCGCTGTAGGCGTCCACGTTCACGGACTGGAAGAGCGGCACGCCGTATGCGGAGTCCCAGATCTTCTTGTCGATCTGCTTCTGCAGATCATCCTGCTTGCTGCGGTCGGTGGTGACCACGAGCTCTTCCATCAACTTGTCAGCGTCAGTGTTGCTGAACTGGTTGAAGTTGTTGCCACCAGCGGTCTTGAAGATCTGCGGAACGCCGGAGACACCGACGCCCGGGTTGATCCAGCCGAAGATGGTGGCATCGTAGCCGCCCTTGCCCAAGGCCTTGCCCCAGTCGGACTTGCCCAGGCCGCCGTCGACGATCTTGAAGCCAGCCTTGGTGGCGGATTCGCGGATCAGCGAGAAGGCGTCAACGCGGTTGGGGTTGTCCTTGTTGTACATGATGCGGATTTCCGGAGTAGCGCCGTTCAGGAGCTTCTTGGCACCATCAATGTCCACGTCCTGGTAGGCCGAGGAGCCGTTGTTCTTGGCGGAGTCAGCGTAGGCAGCCTGCTGGGGAACGAAGATCTGCGAGTCCAGCGGCTTCGCGTTCGGGTCAAGCTTGCCAATGATCTTGCTGACGATGTCCTTGCGGGGCACCGTCTTCATGAAGGCGGTACGCACGTTTTGGTCGGCCAGCGGACCCGAGAAGTTCAGGTCCAAGTGGTCGAAGGCCAGTTGGTTGCCCTGGTCGACAGTGACGCCCTGGCTGGAGAGAGCCTTCAACTGGTCGAGGGTGTCCGCGGAAGCCTGCGGGGCAATGATGTCCGCCTCGCCGTTCTTGAGGGCCTGGACCTGTGCCGGCGCCGAACCGATGTACCGGACGGTAATTTCGTCAAGGTTTGGAGTCGGTCCCCAGTTGTAGTCCTTGTTGCGAACCATGGTGAGGGACTGGTCCTGGTTCATGCTCTTGACGATGTAAGGACCGTTTGAGAGGAACAGGGTCGGGTCAGCGGGAAGCGTCTTCGTGTCGAAGCCGGTGTTCCACATGTCCGACATTGCCTTCAGCTTCGGGTCGGCGGGCAGCGGTGCCTTGGAGTCTCCGCGCGGCTTGCTCTTGAAGAAGTCAATCAAGGCCTGGGTGTCCTTCAGGCCGGCCTTCTGCGCAAGGACATGGGCAGGAACGTCAATGCCGGGACCACCAAGCACGATCTCCCAGTCAGCGAACGGCTTGGAGTACTTGAGGGTGAGGGTCTTGTTGTTGTTGCTGATCTCCGGGAAGTCCGTCAGACTCAGGCCCGTGTTGTCACCAGCGTACGAGAAATAGGACGTGCCCGTCTTTGCCTTGGCATCGGCGTCGTCGTAGTAGCCGGAGAACGCCGCCCACTGCAGGAGGAGGTCAGCTGCGGAGACCGGGGTGCCATCAGACCACTTCACACCATCGTTGATGGTGTACTTGACGGTCAGCGGGTTGTCCGAGACCTTCTCCATCTTGCCGAACTTGTCGTTGTGTACGACGTTCAGCTTGTTGTCGATGTAGTAGAAGCCCGAGTGCGTTGCGTAGCTGACCTTGGAGTTGATGTCAGTATTGCCATCGGCTGTGTTGGGGTTGAACGTGTTGAAAGCGTTGACCTCGACCACAGTGGCCGTGCCACCCGTCTTGGCTGCTCCAGTGGATGGGGTATTGCCACCGGAATTGCCGGCACAGGCGCTCAGTGCGATCGCGGCGATTGCCGCAATACCCACTGCTTTGGAAGTACGTCCGAAACGCATTCCGCCTCCTATTTTTTTGAGTGGAAAAAGCCGGCGCTGTTGACTCCGGCAGACTGCCACAACCCCCTCAGCAGGCTTGTGGCTCGTCTCACATGAGCAGTAGCCTAGCGCCCGGAACGGATCTTTGGGTCTAAAGTTTCCCGCCAGTAAAGTTTGTTATCGAGATGCAATCATTGAAGGACGTCCTAGGGGTTCCGTGATCCGCGCCAACATGACATAAGCCCCGATTCACGGCGAACCGGGGGCTTATGTCAGTTAATTCCCCATCACTGAACCCTCCTGGCGGGGAGTGCCTGGAACAGATCTCACGATCCGATGGCAGCGTGCAGCGGTATCCAGACCTCGTGTTGGGGTTTACGTTGAGGTGCATGGGCGAGAAATTCACTTATGTGGGCGGTCCCCGTGATAAAGAACGCAGCGAGGGCGAGGTATCGGACTTCTATATCCGGCGCTTCAGTCCTACGTGGGCCGTCCGGTATCCGAGTCGGGTGTAGAAGGCTCGAGCCTGCTCCCGTGCTTCGTCTGTGGTCACTTGTGCCAGTTGCGCCCCGCGCGCACGCCCAAAATTGTGTGCCCACTCAAGCATCGCGGTGCCCAGGCCTTGTGAACGTTCCGCGGCAGCAACCCGCAGTCCCTCGATCTGCAAGCGGGAAGAACCACCCCGGGAAAGTCCTGGGATAACAGTCAATTGCATCGTGGCAACGATGCGATCGGCATCATTTCGGACAACTCCCAGATAGTTGGAGCGGTCCCGAACAACCAGGTTGTAGGCCGCCTCGTATCGTTCGAGCTCGACGCACTCACGATCGGGGCCGAACTGATCATCGGACAGCAGCGCGGCGATGGCCTCGACATCATCGCGGCTCGCCCGTTCCAGCCTGAAGGTCCGGCCCGCCACCCGCAGCAGTCCTCGAACCGAGGATCGCGCATCTGCCTGCAAACGAGCGACCAGCAGATCGAGCCATCCGCCGACGTTGGCTCGAGCCTCAACGGTGTCGGGATAACGGCACCTCAAATGCAGGCCGGACTCGTCCAGGATGAACCAAAGCATGACGCCGTCCGTGTCGATTGTCGCGCTCACGTACTGGGCGTCGAGTCCGACCGAGTCGATTCGTACCGGCAGCCTGCGTAGGTCCAGCCAGGAGATCGCGAACATCCCAGGAGCGGCGGGCATGCCGCCCCATGGAGCCAGAACGTCCGCGAGCGGCCACGAGCCAAGCTGCACAGCCTCTTTTACCGCGGCCGCCGCGGCGAGCGGCTCGGGGACCGCAGATTCAAGCACCGAATTGGTAATGAACCAGCCGACTGAGTCATGCCATTTGTCGTCGAAGCGGCTGTGCACGGGAAACACAGCCCGCAGCGGGGTTCCCGCCAACTCGCGGGTCACCGCGGTCATCGCAACAACAGCGAGTGCGAGCGTCGAGACGCCGTCGTTGCGGGCTTGCGCCGCGAACGCCGCACCGTCGTCGAGATCGAACACATCCCGGACTTCCACACGCTCGCGCTGAGGATCGGGCGCACCCAGGGGCAACGGGAATTGCGGCATGACTCCGCCGCTGTCCCCGATGATTTGTTCCCACCGTTGACGCACGTGGTCCGGCGCCGCTTTCCGGTCTAGAAGTGCTTGCGTGTGCTCAACAAATGCCGGGGCTGGCTCGGGCAACAATTCGCGGCCGGCGCTCCCGGCGTCGAGGGCCGACAGCAGGTCGCGCGCGATCACCAGCATCGACCACATGTCGACGTGGGAGTGGTCGGCTGCAATCACAACCGTGAGTCCGGCAGCAGTCTCCAATACGCACAGGCGGTGTGAGGGTTGTTGGTATGGCGAGCACGCGGCGTCGAGAATGTCCCGCACTGCATCATTGACGGCTTGGCCTGGAGACACCTGATGCTCCACCCAGGTTCCCGGACCAATATCAATTTCGTAAAGCTCCGGCTCACCGTCCGCACCGGGAACGAAAGCCGTTCGCAGCGTGCCGTGGCGGCCGACGACGGCCAGCCAGGCATCGGCAATCGACTCACGACGAGTTGGTGCAGGCAGCCGAAAAGACATTGCCATCCAGGAGCCGGACCGGTCGCCGGCTCCTACATGGAGCCGCTGGTCAAAGGACACCGGAAGACGCCGGCGGAGCGCAGACACGCTGACGTCATAGCCCCAAAGTCGTCCGAACGGTAGCCGCAGGTGCGTGACGTTGGTCAGGCGCATGGCAGTATCCTATCGCCCCAGATAGCCTGAACGTTCAACGCGGCCGCTCAAGGTGGCGCTGCCAGTCACGGAACGAGGAGCCTGATGCCCACTTTCGAGGTTCCCGGAGCCGAGCTTGCGGTTGCTTTGAGCGACGAAGGTGGACACCCGGTTGTCCAACTGCATGGCCTGACATCAAGCCGCGCGCGTGATCGGGTGCTCAACCTCGACCTCGGCCGAGGGCTGAGTGGAACTCGACTGCTGCGGTACGACGCACGCGGCCATGGCCGGTCGACAGGGCGCAAGGTCCCCGAGGACTATCAATGGCAAAACCTCGCCGATGACCTCCTGCGGCTGCTCGATCGCTGGTTCCCCGGCGAACGTGTCCACGGAGTCGGTCCCTCGATGGGTACCGGCACGCTCTTGCACGCCGCTTCCCGCGAGCCTGGCCGCTTTAGCGGGCTCACGCTGATGGTGCCACCCACCGCGTGGGAAACCCGAGCCGCACAGGCTGCAAACTACCGGGCTGCCGCGGCGCTTATCGAGGCTGTTGGCGTCGAGGAATTCCTGGCCACCACGCGCGGGGCAACACCGCCGCCGGCCACAATTGGGGCGCCAGAGACCGTGCCCGACGTCGCCGACGCCCTCTTGCCGTCGTTGTTTCGAGGCGCGGCACTCAGCGATCTGCCTGATCTTGAGGCCCTCGCGCGAATCGACGTACCGGCGACGATCCTGGCCTGGGTCGATGATCCGGGCCACCCGCTGTCAACCGCGGAAACCCTTGCCGCGCTGCTCCCCCAAGCAACGCTGACAGTAGCCCGCACCCCGGAGGACGTCGAAACCTGGCCTAATATCCTGAGCCAGGATGTCGCCGGTTGGGGTTAAGCCAGGATGATCGTTACCCGATCAGGTAGACCATGCCGCGCCCCTCGTCGGCGAGATTGGTGGCGAAGACCCGGGCCCGTCGAAGATAGCCAACGGCATACTCGACGTCAAGGTCCCGATCGACATATGGCGAATCCGGCAACCGCTGCCTCACCTCCGCATCAGAGATATCGTCCAAGTCCTGAGCAATCGACAAAACCTCGGACGGAGTCAGGGCCCTTACCCACGGATCCCAACCTTCGCCATGCATGGTCACGTTGCCTTCAAACATACGAAAAGCGGGTCGCGCCGCCATGGCCGCCCCCAATGGGGCCGTGAGAACCTGCAGATGCCGCCATGCCTTGTCCAGATAGAGCATGTCGCGCTCAGATATCAATTGTTCGAAGGTGGTACCGCTGGTCCCGACACCAGGGTCAAGGCCCCAAGCATCAGCAAGTGGATCGACGGACACGAAGGTCATCGGGTCGGAAAGCACCTGTTCAGTGAGTTCGCCGTCGAATGCATATGCGTAATATCTGATTCCCATTCACCAAGTATTGCCAAAGCGCAAGCTGCGCAGGAGGGCTGAGTTGCGTTATGTGGATAACTCGCGAGATGAACTGTACCGGCATGTCGATGACCAGCCGCACCGATTTGTTCACGCACCCCTGAGAGGCGTGATGGCCGCGATCTGCCCGGCCGCACGAACTTCGGCAACGTCGGGGATCGGCCATCGGCGAAAGACCGGGCACCTGACCAGGATGTAAACGCCGTGATCGCCGTGGGCAGCAGGCATCCGGCCGGCGAAGTCGCCCTGGTCTACCCCGTGCCGGATAGGACGGCGTAAATATCCGAGCCACCGCAGCGTGCGGGTGGTTAGGCTGGGTGGATGGCGACAGTTATTCTCGTGCGGCACGGCCGCACTACAGCCAATGCCACGGGGCTGCTGGCCGGGCGGGCGGTCGGCATCAGCCTGGACCAGGTCGGGCGCGACCAGGCGGCTCTGGCTGGAGACCGGCTCGCCGCGGTGCCCTTGGTCGCGGTGGTGTCGAGCCCGCTTGAGCGTTGTCAGCAGACCGCCCAGCTCATCCTCGATCGCCAGGCTGGCACGCCGTACGCGCCGGTCGATCCCGATCTCACCGAGTGCGATTACGGTCAGTGGCAGGGCCGCATGCTCAGTGATCTCGCGACCGAGGATCTGTGGCCGGTTGTGCAGTCCCAACCGTCCGCCGTCGTCTTTCCCGGAGGTGAATCCATGGCCGCGATGCAGGCCCGGTCGGTGGCCGCGATTCGGCGCCACGATGCAGCCTTCGAAGCCGAGTACGGGCCAGGAGCTGTGTGGGTTGCGGTAAGTCACGGTGACATCATCAAGTCAATCCTCGCCGACGCGCTCGGCATGCACCTTGACCTGTTCCAGCGTATTACCGTGAACCCCGCTTCCGTATCGATCGTGCGCTACGGCGGTAACCAGCCGAGCGTCTACGCGACCAACACCGATGCGGGTGATCTGTCCTGGCTGTCGAACGGCATCCAGTCCGGCGATGCGCCGGTGGGCGGCGGTCCAGGGCGGAAGGCGCCATGAACCTCATGTGCCTAGAATACTGACATGCCTACACGTGTTCACGAGTTTGCCTGGCCTGATCGGGTCGTCGTCGGCACCATTGGCCTTCCGGGGGCGCGCACGTTCTACCTGCAGGTGCGCGCCGGGACGCAGATCGTGACTGTGGCCCTGGAGAAAGAGCAGTCGGCTCTGCTCGCGGAGAAGATCGACGAAATTCTCGACCAGCTCATCACCGTGGAGGGCAACCCCTTCAGCGTCCCCACGGGTACTCCCGTTGAACTTGTCGACAATGACCAGCTCGAGTCCGTTGAGGAGCAGTTCCGCACCGGCGCCATGAGCTTAGGGTGGGACCCAACCACGGCCCAGATCGTACTAGAGGCCTTCCCCATCACCGATGCCGACGCCGACGACAACGACAACGATGAGGACAGCGCTAACGAGACCGAAATGCTGCTGGTCCGCATGCCGGTCGGCACGGCCCGCGCCTTCGCCAAGCGCACCCGTGAGATCGTGGGCGCCGGGCGTCCGACGTGCCCGCTCTGCGGGTACCCCATCGACGCCGACGGGCACATCTGCACCCTTCCCGAGGTCTGATGCCGACGCCGGAGCTCAGGACCGCCGAGTTGAAGCTCACCGGCCGCATCACGACGGCTTCAAACGCTACATTTCTGGGCAGCATCGGCGACGTGGTGGTCGTCTATAAGCCCATAGCCGGCGAAACTCCGCTGTGGGACTTTCCCCACGGCACCCTGGCCCACCGGGAGGTGGCCGCGTACCTGGTCTCGCAGGCTTTCGGCTGGGACATCGTGCCGCACACTTGGCTGCGCGATGGTCCGATGGGCGAAGGTATGGTGCAGCTCTGGCAGGACCAAGACCCCGCCCAAAACGCCGTGGACCTCGTGGCGACAGACCACGTGCCGGAGACGGGCTGGAAACACGTTCTCGAGGGACGGGATGGCAACGGACGCATGGTCACCCTCGTCCACGAAGACTCGCCAGCACTCAGGCGCATGGCGGTGTTCGACACCGTCGTCAACAACGCCGACCGCAAGGGTGACCACATTCTCGCCATGCCGGACGGACAGCGCCATGGCGTGGACCATGGCCTCACCTTTCACCGTGACCACAAGCTGCGCACGGTGCTGTGGGGATGGTTGGGAGACCCTCTGACCGCCGAGGAACGCGAGGGCATCGATCGTGTCAGCGAAGGACTGCACGGTGAACTGGGCCGAAACCTGGCGGACTTGCTCAGTGCCGAAGAAATCGCATCGCTCGCCGCGCGCTGCGCCCGGTTGCGCTTGGCAGGGCGGTTTCCGGCTCCGAGCGGTGAGATGCCAGCGGTGCCCTGGCCGCTGTTCTAGGGAATTGCCCTCCCGCAGGGGCTAGACGTTGAAGCGGAACTCCACCACGTCGCCGTCGGCCATGACGTATTCCTTGCCTTCAATTCGGACCTTGCCGCGGGACTTTGCCTCGGCCATGGACCCGGCGGCGATGAGGTCATCGAAGGAGACAACTTCGGCCTTGATGAATCCGCGCTGGAAATCCGTGTGGATGACTCCTGCGGCCTGGGGCGCGGTGTCGCCACGGTGGATGGTCCAGGCGCGGGCTTCTTTGGGACCAGCAGTCAGGTAGGTCTGCAGTCCAAGCGTGTGGAAGCCGACGCGTGCCAGCTGGTCGAGGCCGGATTCGTCCTGGCCGTTCATCTCGAGCATCTCGCGGGCTTCTTCCTCGTCGAGTTCGACGAGATCCGATTCGAGCTTGGCGTCAAGGAAAATGCAGTCCGCCGGCGCCACCATGGCGCGCAGTTCCTCTTGCTTTTCAGGGTTGCCGAGGATTCCTTCGTCCGAGTTGAAGACATAGATGAAGGGCTTGGCCGTGAGGAGGCTGAGCTCTTTGAGGTGCTCCATCTCGAGCTTGTCGCTCTTGACCGAAGAGAAGATCGTGTCGCCACGTTCCAAGACGGCCTGGGCAGCCAGGATCGCTGCGAGTTCCGCGGCTTCCCGCTTCTTGATCTTGACTTCCTTTTCGATCCTGGGAATGGCCTTTTCGATCGTCTGGAGATCGGCCAGGATCAGTTCGGTGTTGATCGTCTCAATGTCCGAGCGCGGATCGACTTTGCCGTCGACGTGGACAACGTCGGGGTCATCGAAGACGCGGATGACCTGGGCGATGGCTTCTGCTTCGCGGATGTTCGCGAGGAACTTGTTGCCCAGGCCTTCGCCCTCGGAGGCGCCCTTGACGATACCTGCGATGTCAACGAACGAGACGACCGCGGGCAGGAGGCGCTGCGATCCGAAGACCTCCGCCAACTTCTGCAGGCGCGGGTCCGGGAGGTTGACGACGCCGACGTTTGGCTCGATGGTGGCGAACGGGTAGTTCGCGGCCAGCACCTGGTTGCGGGTCAGTGCGTTGAAAAGAGTTGATTTGCCGACGTTGGGCAGTCCGACGATGCCAATAGTAAGAGCCACGAGCATTGATTCTACCCGTTGAGTGCCCCTCTCCGCTTTCGCGGGTGGAACCGTGGACCCCACGCCCGGGCGCCGAGATCCGGCTTCGCTATATTGTCCGACCACTATGCCAAGGTTGGAGACATGGATGGTTTTGCAGTAATACTCGCTTTGTTCATGCTTCTTCTGGGAGCGGCCGCCGGGGTGGTGGCTGGTTTCCTGCTGTTCAGGCGCCGCACTGCCGCGCTTGAGGAAGATTTCGACGGCGTCTCCGCCCGGCTTGCCGCGGTGAACGCCCAGTTTGCCGCCGCCGACGCCGAACGGCGGCTTCTGCTGTCGCAGAACCGTGAACTGAACGAGTCCAGGAACCAGGATGGCAGTGTGTTGCGCGCGCTCGCCCCCGTTGCCGAGAAGCTGACGGCCGTCCAGCAACAGGTCTCGCTTCTGGAGCGTGATCGCTTGGAGCAGTACGGCCAGCTTGCCCAACAGCTCCAGGAAGCCCGGCTGTCCGATGAACAACTCCTGCGCTCCACGCACGCACTGGCCTCCGCCCTTCGGTCGAACAGTGCCAGGGGGCAGTGGGGTGAAGTCCAGCTGCGCCGGGTGGTGGAGGCCGCCGGCATGCTGCGTCACGTCGATTTCCACGAGCAAGTGCATTCCGCGTCCGCCGACAACGCCGTCCGGCCGGATCTTGTGGTCCAGTTGCCGGGTGGAAAGCAGTTGGTGGTGGACGCCAAGGTTCCGTTGGCGTCCTACCTCGCTGCCCAGGAACAGGGCAATTCCACCCAGCGGGTCAACGGCCTCCAATCTGTGGGCAACGGCGCGGATGCCCTGCTGCTCGCACATGCGAAGGCCCTCAAGTCCCACGTGGATGCCCTGGGGTCCAAGAAGTACTGGGACATCCCCGGCAACTCGCCAGAGCTGGTGATCTGCTTCCTGCCCGCGGAGTCCATCCTGGCCGCCGCCCTCGAAGCGGATCCGGCGCTCTTGGATCACGCCTTGTCCAGAAACGTGGTGCTCGCGTCCCCCGGCACCTTGTTGGCAGTTCTAAAGTCCGTCGCCTTCACCTGGCGCCAGGACGTCCTGACGGACAATGCCCGGGAGCTCTTCGAGCTCGCCCGGCAGCTCTACGAACGCATGGGGACGCTCGGCGACAACGTAGGCAAGCTGGGTTCGTCGCTGAAGACCTCGGTGGATCGCTACAACGCGCTGGTCGGAACGCTTGAAGCACGCGTCTTGCCCACCGCACGGAAGCTCAACTCCATGGACGCCGACGGGCTGGTGTCGCCGTCGGCCGTGGAAGCCGTGCCGCGGACCCTTGCCGCACCCGAACTGATCGAAGACGAATCCGCGGCCTAGGACTGTCTGGTAGTCGTCCGGGCCCGGACCCAGGACCCAGGACCCAGGACCCAGGACCCAGACTACGAAGTCGGTCGGTTCCCGCGCCCACCCAAGGCGCGAGTGACGTCCCCGGCCTCTTTGAGGGTGGCGCGCAGTTCCTTCGGCAGGGAGAACAGCAGGTCTTCCTCCGCCGTCACCACCTCTTCAACCGCACCGTAACCGTAGTCGGCCAGCAATCGGAGAACGTCCTGGACCAGGACCTCCGGAACGGAGGCGCCGGACGTCACGCCCACTGTGGCGACGCCTTCGAACCAGCTCTCGTCGACTTCGTTCGCGAAATCGACCCGGTAAGAGGCCTTGGCGCCATATTCAAGCGCCACTTCGACGAGCCGCACGGAGTTGGAAGAATTCGCAGATCCCACCACAATCACGAGGTCGGCCTGCGGGGCAATCTTCTTGATGGCCACTTGGCGGTTGGTAGTGGCATAGCAAATGTCGTCGCTGGGCGGATCCTGCAACGTGGGGAACCGCTCCTTGAGCATCCGGACGGTCTCCATGGTCTCGTCGACGCTCAGCGTGGTCTGCGAAAGCCAGATGGTCTTCTCCGGATTGCGCACAGTGACCTTGTCCACCTCATGCGGACCATTGATGATCTGGATGTGGTCCGGGGCTTCGCCCGCCGTTCCTTCCACTTCCTCGTGGCCGTCGTGGCCGATCAGGAGAATGTCGTAGTCTTCCTTGGCGAAGCGGACGGCTTCGCGGTGCACCTTCGTGACAAGCGGGCAGGTGGCATCGATGGTCCGAAGACCGCGGTCTTCGGCCGATTGCACGACCGCCGGGGACACGCCATGGGCCGAGAAGATCACGAGGGCGCCTTCGGGTACCTCGTCCGTCTCTTCAACGAAGATGGCACCCTTCTCCTCCAGCGAGGTGACCACGTGGACGTTATGCACGATCTGCTTGCGCACGTAAACCGGCGGCCCATAGTGTTCCAGTGCCTTCTCCACCGCGATGACCGCACGGTCGACGCCTGCGCAATATCCGCGGGGGGCCGCGAGCAAGACGCGCTTGGGGCCGGCGACCGGAGCGGCGGCCAGCACCTCTTCCGGCGTCCGACGCCTACGCGGGACAGAGGGCATCGGAATGGAAACTGCTGAGCTGGTCATCCCTCCATGCTACCGGCAGCGTTCACCCGCACGCTCGGCCTGGCTTTGCGTGAGAAGATCACGCCGAGCAGGCCAAGAAGCGCGAGCACTCCAGCGGCAATCCAGGCGATGGTGATCCAGCCGGCGAAATTGTCGACCGCCGCTGCCAGCAGCTCACGCGCGAAGAGGCCACCCGTAGCGGTTCCGCCCAGGCCCGCATCGCCTGCGCCCTTCAGCACCGTCGTGGCCACTTGCCACAGCGCCGCGACTGCGGCCAAGCCCAGTCCGGCAAAGAGGAGAACCACACCCCTGCGCCTCGCGGCAAGCAGGCCCAGGGCAAACAGCAGGACGGCGCCGAGGCCGGGAATCCACCACATCGGCGCATATGCGGCGATGGCATCTACCTGCTGGCGCTGGGCGGGGCCGCCGATGTTGATCAGCGTGGAGTCCGGCGTCGCAATGGGGAGGCCCGTTGCCGCGTGCAGCCGGTCAGCGGCAAGCTTCACCAAGGGGCCGACGTCGAGCACCAAGGACGTTCCCGCGGTCGAGTTCCCGGGGCGGGCACTGCCTGCGAAAGTCAGTTGGTGGCTCCGGCGTACGGTTTCATTCCACGCTTGCGGATATTCGGGCCACGTGGTCATCGCGGTGGCCGCGTCCTTGAGGAAGGAAGCGCCAAGTTGTTCCACCGGCGCCGGCAGGTTGACCTTGGATTCCAGGCTTGCGACGGCAGTAGCCGCCAGGCGCGCTTGGAACGCTTGATCCTTCCCGATCGAAGAGGTAAGCGCCACAAACCCGTCTTCCCGGACGATGTTGGTGTCCGTCCATGCCATCGGGACGGCGATTGCTGTGAGCAGAAGGGCAAAGATCACTGCGATTGCAGAGACGAACGAGCGCAATGGATTCCTCAAGTTTGGAGTGCAGCAGTTCCAGGCGGGGCGACGACGGGTAAATGTCGGCCATGCATGCTACAAGGTATGGATAGAGTTGGAAGCCTGCCGCCTGCTTTTCGGTAGCAAAATTTCAGTAGCTCTTATAGCAGGAATACTTCCGGCACCCCTAGCAAAGTACCAGCGAGGACAGAACCATGCACCAGCCACCAACAGGAGGCTACCCGCGTGTCCTATGACGCCGTACCCGGCGGGGCGCCACGCGCGTTGCCGATTTCGGGATTCCCGAACCCTGGATCAGAGGACGAAGAGTCCCGCCAAGGAGAACCCACGAAGGCAGAGTCAACCCTTCCGGCGACGGCGTCGGAGACCAGTCCCGACAATCCTTGGCCGCTGCAGTTGCTGTCCCGCAAGCTCAAGACCCACATAGAACGGGCTCCGGCCGCTTGGATCGAAGGCCAGGTCATCGAGCTCAACCGTCGCGGCGGCAGCGCCTTCGTGACGCTGCGTGATACCGACGCAGAGATCTCCTTGCCCGCATCGTTGTGGTCCAATGTCCTGGACCGCCAGAAGATGCCGCTGGAGCGTGGCTCACGCGTCGTGGCCTTGGTGAAACCTGAATTCTGGCTCAAGACCGGCCGGCTCAACATGTCGATCAAGGACATCCGTCCCGTCGGCCTAGGCGATCTCCTCGCCAGAATCGAGCGCTTGCGCCAGGCCCTTGGCGCTGAAGGGCTTTTTTCAGACTCGAGGAAAAAACGGCTGCCCTTGCTCCCCCACCGGATCGGGCTCATCACCGGCCGCGATTCCGACGCCAAGAAAGACGTCCTGCGCAACGCGGCGCTTCGCTGGCCCGCCGTCGAATTCGCCGTCCGGGAAGTCGCAGTCCAGGGTGTCACGGCAGTCGGCCAGATCCTGGCTGCGCTCAAGGAGCTCGACGCCGATCCGCACGTGGACGTGATCGTGATCGCCCGTGGTGGCGGAGCCCTGGAAGATCTGCTTCCGTTCAGCAACGAAGAGCTCGTCCGGGCAGTATCCGCGGCGGCCACTCCGGTGGTCAGCGCAATTGGCCATGAAGCCGACCATCCCATCCTGGACGACGTCGCCGACCTTCGCGCATCCACGCCCACCGACGCCGCAAAGAGGATCGTCCCTGACGTCGCCGAGGAATTGGCGAGGGTACGCCAGGCCCGCGAGCAGCTACGCCGCGGCGTGGGACGCCTCGTGGACCGCGAAACGGATCGACTCCACGCGCTGAGATCACGCCCTGTGCTGGCGTCCCCCGAAGGAATGGTCACGGCGCGGGAGGACGACGTCGAACGGCTCCGGAAGCACGCCCACACTGCGGTGAGCTCCGCGGTTATCCGCGCACTTGACCAGGTGCACCACCTTCGCGCCCAGGTAAGGGCATTGTCCCCCCAAAAAACCTTGGACCGCGGGTACGCCGTCGTCCAGCTTGCGGGAGCGGACGGAGTGGGACACGACGTCGTCCGGAACCCGGACCAGGCCCCTGACGGCACGGAGCTGACGCTCCGTTTGGCGGAAGGCCGCCTTGCCGCTGTATCTTCCGGAACCCTGGCACCTGCCGGACAACCCAGCCAGCACAAGCAAAATGAGGACTAAGAAATGACAGCAGAAAACACATCCCCTGCGGCCAAGGCTTCCGCTGAGGACCTGGACGCCCTCAGCTACGAGGAAGCCCGCGAGCAGCTCATGGCCATCGTTGGCCGCCTCGAAGCCGGCGGAGCAAGCCTTGAGGAATCACTCGCTCTCTGGGAACGCGGCGAGGCTTTGGCGAAGCGCTGCGAAGAGTGGCTGGAGGGTGCCCGCAGAAGGTTGGCCGCGGCCCGGAACAACGGCGAGGATGAAGCGACGGCCTCTTAGGATTGGACGGCCATCGCCCGTTCCGCCGACACGTCAAAGTCGGCTTTCGGCCAGCTCAGGTCCAGCTTCCCGAGGGCCTCAAGCAGAAGCTCCTGGACGGCGATCCTCGCGAACCATTTCTTGTTCGCCGGAACCACATACCAGGGCGCTACCTCCGTTGAGGTCTTCTCAAAGACCAGCTGATACGCCTCCATATAGGAATCCCAAAACGCGCGTTCCTTGAGATCGCCTGTGCTGTACTTCCAGTGCTTGGACGGGTCATCCAATCGCGCCAGCAGTCGCGTTTTTTGTTCATCGCGGCTGATGTTGAGCATGACCTTGACGATCGCCGTGCCCTGTTCGGCCAAGCCTGCCTCGAACTCGTTGATGGCCGCATAGCGTCGTTCCAGTTCATCTTCATTGGCCCAACCGTGCACCCGGTGGATCAGCACGTCCTCGTAGTGGGATCGGTCAAAAACCCCGACGAATCCCGCCGCCGGCAGGGCCCTCTCGATCCGCCACAGGAAATCGTGGGCCTTCTCCTCATCAGTCGGAGCCTTGAACGGAGCAACCTTGACACCCTGGGGATCCATCGATCCGACGACGTGCTCAACAATCCCGCCTTTGCCCGCCGTGTCCATGGCTTGCAGGATCAACAGCACTCGTTTGGAGCTGCCGAATTTTCCCTCGGCAAAGAGCATCTCCTGCAGGACGTCCAAACGACCGTCCTGCGCTGCCAGCAAGGCGACGCCGTCAGACTTCTTTCCCTTGTAGCCGGGCGTCGATTCGGGGTCTGCTGCATCCAGCGAGAATCCAGGGCCGGCCTTCAAGATCGTGGATACCTGCTTGGTGAACTCCTTGGTCCCGGCCATGTCGATGTCCCCTCTGGTCCGGCCGCATTCGTCGCGGCTTGCACAACAGGCTAGTTGCCTTGGTACCGCCCGAGGAAGTCCGCCATGCGTCCAATCGCTTCTTCAATGTCCTTGACGTTCGGCAAGGTCACCATGCGGAAGTGGTCAGGCCGCACCCAGTTGAAGGCGCGTCCGTGTGAGACGAGGATTTTTTGTTCTTTGAGCAGGTCGAGGACGAATTTCTCGTCGTCGCGGATGTGATAGACCTCGGGGTCCAACTTCGGGAACAGATAGAGGGCACCCCTGGCCTGTTGTGTGCTGACACCGGGGATGGCGTTGAGCAGATCGTAGGCCTTGTTCCGCTGTTCGAGGAGCCTGCCGCCGGGCAAGATGAGATCGTTGATGCTTTGGTGGCCACCGAGGGCGGTCTGGATGGCATGCTGGGCCGGCACGTTGGCGCAAAGGCGCATGTTGGCCAGCAGGTTGATGCCCTCGAGGTAGTCTGCGGCGTCTTTCTTGGGGCCGGAGATAGCCATCCAGCCGGCGCGGTAGCCACATACCCGGTAGGCCTTGGACAATCCGCTGAACGTCAGGCAGAGGACATCGTCGCCGGTGAGTCCGGCAAGATTCACGTGGACAGCGTCTTCGTAGAGGATCTTCTCGTAGATCTCGTCGGCGAACACAACGAGTCCATGCTTTTCAGCGAGGGCCACGATCTTCTTGAGGGTTTCCTCCGGGTACACGGCACCCGTGGGGTTGTTGGGGTTGATGACCACGATGCCCTTGGTTTGAGGCGTGATCTTCGATTCCATGTCCTCGAGGTCCGGCTGCCAGCCCGATTCCTCGTCGCACAGATAGTGGACCGGACGGCCGCCGGCAAGTGCCACCGAGGCGGTCCAGAGCGGGTAGTCGGGAGTGGGAATGAGGATCTCATCCCCCACCTCCAGCAAGGCCATGAGGGACATGGTGATGAGCTCGCTGACGCCGTTGCCAAGGTAGATGTCGTCAACGTGGATGTTTTGGATGCCGCGGGTCTGGTAGTACTGCGAGACGGCGGTACGGGCCGAGAAAATTCCGCGCGAATCGCTGTATCCCTGGGCATGCGGCAGATGGCGGATCATGTCCACCAAGATCGCGTCCGGCGCTTCAAATCCGAACGGTGCCGGGTTTCCGATATTCAGTTTGAGGATGCGGTGACCCTCTGCCTCCATCTGCTGGGCGGCCTGAAGAATCGGTCCACGGATGTCGTAAAGGACATTATGAAGCTTGGTGGACTGCTTGAATTCTGCCATTCATCAAATATGCCACACCGGGGATGTACTTCCGTTGAGACATCACTCACATTGGGAACGACGGCGGCGAGGCCCACACCAGGGTTCCTCGCCGCCGTCGTCCTTAGCCGGGGCCTCCGCCGCCGGGCACTGCTTGGGAAAGCTACTTCACGATCCCTTTGTCCTTGAGCCAAGCGGCTGCAGCGTCCTTTGGATTCTGCTTTTGGTTGCCACTGACCGCGCGGTTCAGGTTGATGAGGTCGTCCGTGGTGAGGATCTTCGAAACGTTGTTGAGGGCTGCCTTCGCCTTGTCCGTCATCTTGGCCATGTTGTACAGCGGGAGGACCTGCTGGGCCTTGAAGTTGTTCTTGGGATCATCCAGGACCACCAGCGCGTTGTCCTGGATGGACGGCGTGGTGGTGTAGATGTCGGCAACCTGGACATCATTGGTCAGCAGGGCCTGCAGCGTGAGGTTCCCGCCGCCGTCGCTGAACGGCTTCAGGCCCTTGAGCACGCAGTTGTAGTTGGCTTTGAGGCCAGGGAACCCGTAGGCGCGGGTCTCAAAGGTTGCCGGTGCTGCCATCGTGAGGTCCCCACAGACCTTGGCGAGGTCCTCGATGGACTTGAGCTGGTACTTCTCCGCCGTGGCCTTCGTGACAACCATGGCGTCCTTGTCCTCAGCCTTGGCGGGATCGAGCACTCCCAGGCCCTGCGGAAGCTTCCCGGGCAGCGCCTTGTAGACATCATCGGCCGATACCTGCGTGGCGTTCGTGTCCAGGTAGGACAACAGGTTTCCGGAGTAGTCAGGGGCGAGATCGATCGAACCGTCCTGTACGGCCTTGAAGTAGATCTCGCGGGATCCGATATTGGGCTTCGTCGTAGCGGTAACGCCGGCGGCGTTCAGTGCTCCGGCGTAGATTTCGGCGATGACCTGGCTCTCGGGGAAATCTGCCGAGCCCACCGTGAGCGAGCCGCCGGCCCCGGAGGGGGCGTTGGTGGACGGGCTGGACAGCGGGCTGCCGCCACATGCGCTGAGTGCAAGGGCAATGCCGACTCCGGCCGCCAGGCCGCCGAGCCCGCGGCGGGTCAGGGTGACGGGTTGCTTCATGCGGTACCTCCTTGAACGGCAGCCCCCGCCGGTGCGGCGGCTGCGAGATCTCCGGCGGCCTTGTGGCCGCCGCTGGAATCGATGGAAAGTCCGGGCGGGAGGAGGATCCTCTGCGCCACGGCCAGAACGAGGTCGACGGCGATTGCCAACGCCGCGATGAGCAGTGACCCGCCGAGCATGCGGGGGAAGTCCTGAAGGACCAATCCGTCAAAAAGATAACGCCCCAGGCCGCCCAGCGGAAGGTATGCCACCACGGAAACCGTCGCGATGACCTGAAGGACCGCCGTGCGGATGCCGCCGAACATGACCTGGAGTCCGTTGGGCAGCTCTACCCGGAACAAGATCTGCAGTTCCGTCATGCCCATGGCCCGGGCCCCGTCAACCACCGTTGGATCCACGCTGGAAATCCCGGCGTAGGTCCCGGCCAAGAGCGGTGGCACTGTCAAGATGACGAGGGCCCAAACCGGGGGCATGAGTCCGCTTCCAGCCAACAGGGCAAAGAGGACAAGCAGGCCGAGGGTCGGAAGTGCCCGCAAGGCCCCGGCGAACGCGACGGCGACCACGCGTCCGTGTCCCGTGTGGCCGATGAAGAGGCCCACCGGCACGGCGATCGCCGCGGCAATTACGAGGACCAGCCCGGAGTACTGCAGGTGTTCCAAGAGCCTTGTGGCGATTCCGCCGCTTCCTGACCAGTGGACCGGATCCGTGAGCCAAGCGAGGGTGTCAACGAAGATGTTGCTCATCGGGCGGCCTCCCCGTGGATCTCGGCATCCGCGATGAACTGCGCCGCTTTACTGTCGGCTTTACCATCCTGTCTGGTGGTTGCGGCGCTCGCCCGCGTCCAGGGGGTCAGCAGCTTCTCGAGCAGGACCAGGAACGTGTCCATGACGAGGGCAAGCAGGAGAATCGCGATGATGCCGATCACCACCTCAGTGACGAACGCCCGCTGCAGCCCGTCGGTGAACAGCATTCCCAGGTTCCCGACGCCTAGAAGCGCGGCGACGCTGACGAGGGAGATATTGCTGACGGACACCACGCGCAGGCCCGCAAAAAGCACAGGCAAGGAAAGCGGAAGGTCGATCTGGAGGAACCGTGCGGTCGGCTTGAATCCCATGGACACTGCCGCCATGCGGAGGTCGTCGTCCACGGAGTCGAAGGCGTCCATGGCAGCCCGCACGAGCAGGGCAACGGCGTACATGGTGAGGGCAACCACCACGTTGAGTGGATCCAGGATCCGGGTTCCGAGGATCGGCGGCAGGATGATGAAAAGCGCCAATGAGGGAATGGTGTACAGCAGGGAACTTGCTGTAGTGACCACGGTCCTGAGGGTACGGTTCCGGCGGGCCAGTTGCCCCAAGGGCACCGCAATGAGCAGACCCAGAACCATGGGAATCAAAGCCAGGACAAGGTGCTCGCCAGCCCGTTCGAAGACCATGCCGCTGTTCGCCAGGAACCATTCCATCAGGGGGCGTCCTCCCGGTTGTGCCGGGTCTGTTCGATGAACGCCAGCACTTCATCGGCTTTGAGGACGCCCTCGAGCCGCCCGTCGTCGTCCACCACCACGCCAAGGCCGGAAGGCGAGGACAACGCGGCATCCAGCGCCCTGCGGAGCGTGTCTCCGCGCCGGAACAAGGACCCACCGGGAATCAGCCCGGCGCCGTCGCGTGGTGAAGCCCATCCCATAGGCCGGGAGTCGCCGTCGAGCACCAGCGCCCATTCGGTGCTGCCCGCGGCAACGTGCGGGGCTTCCACGGTCTTGACCGGATGCACCGGAACAGCATCGGCGCCGTTGAAGGAAAGGTGCCGGAATCCCCTGTCACGGCCAACGAACGAGGCCACGAAGTCATTGGCGGGTGCCCGGAGGATCTCTTCGGGTGCCGCGTATTGCGCCAGTTTGCCCCCGACGGCGAAAACGGCCACTTTGTCGCCGAGCACGGTGGCCTCATCGATGTCGTGGGTGACGAAAACAATCGTCTTGGCCAGTTCGCGCTGGAGCCGGAGGAGTTCCTGCTGGAGTTCGTCGCGGACCACCGGGTCCACCGCGCTGAAGGGCTCGTCCATGAGCAGCACGGGCGGGTCCGCTGCGAGCGCTCGCGCCACGCCGACGCGCTGCTGCTGGCCGCCGGACAATTGGGACGGGTACCGCTTGCCGAGCACGGAAGCCAGCCCGACGACGTCGAGCAGTTCTTCCGCGCGTTTGCGTGCTGCCGCCCTGGAAACGCCGTTGAGCCGCGGAACGGTGGCAATGTTGTCCAGCACCGAGCGGTGCGGCATGAGTCCTGAGGACTGCATGACGTAACCCATGGAGCGGCGCAACTGGGCGGCAGGTTCGTTCGAGACATCCTTGCCGGCCACGGTGATGGTGCCCGAGGTGGGCTCTACCATGCGGTTGATCATCCGCAGGGACGTGGTCTTTCCGCAGCCCGAGGGTCCGACGAACACGGTGATGGCACCCTTGTCGATGGACATGCTCAATCCATCAACAGCGGGTTGTCCGCCCTGATACTGCTTGGTGACGCTCTGGAACTCAATCATGGCTTCAGCCATTCCGGGGCTTACCTAACTTTTTGGGCCGCAAATATCAACGATGGAACTCAATCAACAGCGAACTGATGTTCTACAGCCTAACCAGCACCACCGACGATGTCAGTGCAGGCGCGAAGACCGTAATGAATCGGCAATGCTCAGGGCGTCTGCAGTTTTCCGTTGAGGGGACGCTCACTGAGCAGGCGGAGGCCGATGTCCACCAGTGACACCCGGTTCAGTCCGGGAACCTTGCCCAGTGGCACCCAGGCGGCGTGGGTAGTGCTGCCGTCAATCTCGTGGGTCAATTCGCCGCCCGTGATGCTTGCCTCGTAGACCAGCCGGATTGCCTGGAAATCACGGCCTGATCCGTCCAGCCGCTCCTCACCCGGCCAGTGGCCGACGTCGATGCCGAGCATCGCTCCGATGTCGGCGTCGTATCCGGTTTCCTCCTGGATCTCGCGGCGGCAACCGTCGACTGGATGCTCCCCCAAATCCAGGCCTCCCCCGGGGAGGGTCCAGCCTTCCTTGCCGTCTTGCTTCCAATAGGCGAGAAGGATCGCTCCGTCGCGGATGACCACTCCGTACGCGGCCGGGCGGGTGTCGAACTGCATGCTCATGGAGCCAGCCTAGGCCTAAGCTGGAGGGAACACTGTTCAGCACATGGAGTTGTATTGTGACCAACTTGGAAACGGCCCCGTCCCAGGAAGTCTGCCCGGCCGGACATCCCGGGCAAGGACCTTTTGTACAGCTCTGGCCGGCCCGCGAGGTTCCCCTCGGCGGCGTCCGGGCCATGAACGTCTCGCGCACCCTCCCCCAACGCGGAATGCCGACGGTTGGAGCCTGGTGCTTCCTGGACAGCTTCGGCCCGGACCGCATCGCGATGAGCGTCCTTCCCCACCCGCACATGGGACTTCAGACGGTCACGTGGCCCCTCCAGGGCGAGGTGCGGCACCGCGACAGCGTCGGAAGCGACGTGCTGGTCCGTCCCGGGCAGTTGAACATCATGACGGCCGGTCGCGGCATTTCGCATTCCGAGTTCGGTGTCCTGCCGGCAGGACTCGACCCGGACGCGCCCGACGGCGGCGACCTCCTGCCGCTGTCCCGTGGCCTGCAGTTGTGGGTTGCTTTGCCCGACGCCGTGAGGCACCGTGCGCCGTCGTTCCAGCAGATCGTCGACCTGCCGGTGGTCGTGGCGGACGGTTTCAGGGCCACTGTTCTCGTGGGAGAGTTCGCCGGACAGCGCTCCCCCGCGGTCATGTTCAGCCCGATTGTCGGCGTGGAAGTCTCAGCCTCGGGCGCCGTCGAGTTACCTCTGAATCCCGATTTCGAGCATGCGGTGCTGGTCCTGGACGGTTCCGCGATGATCGACGGCCAGGAAGTCGACCCCGGCCCCTTGGCATTCCTCGGCATGGGCCGGGAATCGCTCCGCCTCGACGCAGCCCCGGGAACCCGCTTCATGCTCCTGGGCGGTGAACCCTTCGAAGAGGACATCCTGATGTGGTGGAACTTCGTGGGCCGGACGCACGAGGAAGTGGCGCAGGCCCGCGAAGATTGGGAAGCCCAGGCGCTCCTGAGCGACGAGGACGCCCGTAATGCGCGCTTCGGTTGGATCCATGGCCACGGGCCCGACGCCGGAGCGGAAGCCGGGCGCATCCCCGCACCGCCTATGCCAGGGGTCCAGCTCAAGCCGAGGTCCCGGAACAGGGCTACTGACTAACGGTCCCGGCTAGGGCAGCTCTGCGACAATCCGCAGCACACCGAAAACCGGTTCCTGGTCCAGGACCCGGACATCGGTGATCCCGTGTGCGGCCAGTCCCGCCCGGAAAGCGGACTGTAAAGGCTCCACGTTCATGCCGAGCCCGCCGCCAAGAATCACCGGTCCGGGAAGGCCGAGTTGCCGGACGGCTTGCGCCGCGAGTTCCGCGAGATCCCGTCCTGCCTGGTCCAGGAGTTGGCGGCTGATCTCGAGGCCTTCCCGCGCGGTCTCGATTACGGCGCTTGCGCGCTGGGCCCAGTACCGCCGGTCGGTGTCCTCCGAGTGGAACAGCGCGATGAGTTTGTTGGGATCGTCCACCCCGCAGGATTCCAGGAGGGCCGCTGTGAGGCCATCCGGTTCCAGCCCTTTGTTCATGCGCCGGAGGCTGTGGCGCACCGCCTCCCTACCCAGCCAGTATCCGCTGCCTTCATCGCCCAGGAGAAAGCCCCAGCCCCCGGCACGGGCTTCTTCCCCCTCGGCATTCTTGCCCCAGGCCGCGGATCCGGTTCCGGCAATGACAGCCACTCCGGTGCTGGCCCGGCCTGCCGCCAGTAGCAGCCGGGAATCGTGGACCACCGTGACCTGCGCCCCTGGAACATGGGGTTCGATCAGCTCGGCGAGGGCGCGGGCATCGGCGTCGGTGTCGATTCCGCCTGCCCCGGCAAGGACCCGGTCCACGTCGCCGCCGCCGATCATGGCGAAGAGCTCTGCGAGATTCCTGGCCGCCGTCTCGCGGCTCACGTTCTGGACGTTCGAGCTGCCGGTGCTTTCGTCGCGGACCGGTTTGCCGTCTTCGAACCGGACACCGCGGGTCTTGGTGCCGCCGATGTCGAGCCCGATGACCGTTGCGTCGGGCCGGGGGGTTTTGTTCTCTGCAGTCTCCACGTCCAAAAGCCTAGCGCGGGGGCAACGGGTGGTCCTATTGGGTTCCGGATCGCGCTTTGACGAGGCCTGCGAGCAGCCCGGGCCCTTCGGAAAGCACGAGTTCGCGGAAGAGCCTGACGGGGTCCGGTTCCTTGCGCCGTTCGCGCCAGGCAATCCCTATCTCCCGGTATGCGAGCTCCGAGTCGAGCGATACCTCCACCCACCCCAGGTCCGTGGAATCAAGGACACCTTGTGGTCCAGGCCCGAGTCCTCCCGGCGGCAGGATGCTGTAGCCCAGCCCGGCCGACACGAGTCCTCGGATGGTATGCGAGTCCTGGCTCTCGAAAGCGGTCCTCGGGCGGAAGCCCGCGTCCCGGAAGATCGCGTCGGTTAGCGAGCGCAGGCCGAATCCGGGTCCCATGGAAACGAACGGCTCATGCTTGAGCTCGGCGAGCCGCACGCTGGGCCGCCGGGCCAACTGATGGCGGTGATGGACCACTAGTCGCAACGGCTCGCGGTACAGAGAAGCCGAGCCGAGGTTCCTGCCCGGAGCCGCCACGGGTGCCGTCAAGGCGAAGTCGGCGTCACCGGCGATGAGCGATTCAAGGCAGGCGGCACGGGCTCCTTGGCTGAGCTCGAAAGCCGTGAAAGGGTGCCGGCTCCGGAATGCGCTCATGAGCAGCGGCAACGTGGCCTCGCCGAATGTGTGTTGGAAGCTCACCGCGATTCTGCCGCGGACAACATCGGATTCGTGCCGGACCACATCCAGCCCCGCCTGGAATTCCGCGAGCGCCGCTTCGATATAGGGAAGCAGCGTCTTGGCGGCCTGGGTCATCCGGACTCCGCGGCCTTCACGGACAAGGAGCTCGGTCCCGACGACGGCGCTTGCCCGGGCCAGCGCCCGGCTCACCGTCGATTGGGGTACTCCGAGCAACTCGGCCGTCTCCGTGACATGTTCCGTCCGGCCAAGCTCAGCCAGCAGGGGGAGCAACGGCAGCAGTTGGACCAGTTGCTTGTGTTCGATGTCCATGCTTGTCCACCCTCAGATCGACCTCTTCAAAACCATCCATGTCCGCTATCAATATTAAGCGAATCATGCATTGGAGTCATCACTGATGCTCGCCCTACTGTGGAGGGGTGAGTACAAACGCAGCCGCCAAGAGCCCCGCAGAGACCGATTGGGAAGGCCATCTGAAGGGCTCCACCGCTTACCGGCGTATCCTCGCCGGCCTGGCCCTCGCCGGCGTGGCCACCTTCGCGCAGCTGTACTCCACCCAGGCCGTCTTGCCGCTCATGGCAAATGAGCTGCACATCACGGCGGCCGAGGCTGCGCTCACGATTTCCTTGGCCACGGTGGGCCTAGCGGCAACGGTATTGCCGTGGTCCTTCGTCGCCGACAAGATCGGCCGCGTGCGTGCCATGGCCATCGGAATCGCGGCGGCCACCGTCTTGGGCCTGCTCGTCCCCCTGGCCCCCACCTTTCCGCTTGTCCTCGCTTTGCGGGCGCTGGAGGGCATGGCCCTCGGCGGTATCCCGGCGATCGCCATCGCGTACTTGAATGAAGAAGTCAACAAAGTGCACGCCGCGCTCGCTGCCGGCAGCTACGTCGCCGGAACCACCCTCGGCGGTCTTGCCGGCCGCTTGCTCGCGGGACCCATCGGTGAATTGTGGGGTTGGCGGGCCGCCGCCTTCGCGGTCTCCATCCTGGCGACGGCGTCGGCCGCCCTCTTTCTGCTGCTGGTCCCGAAGCCACGCCGCTTCACCCCACGCTCGGCCGGAGGTTTCCGCGGCGCCATGAAGACGTTGGCGGACCATTCCGCTAATCCGCGGCTGCTGGCCCTATACATTCAAGCGTTCCTCTTGATGGGCGGCTTCGTGGCCGTCTACAACTACCTCGGCTTCCGCCTCCATGCCGCGCCCTTCGGACTGCCCGCCACCGTGGTCAGCCTGATTTTCCTGGCCTACTTGTCCGGAACCGTGAGCTCCCGCTGGGGAGCCGGACTGTCCATGAGATTCGGCCGCCGCACGGTCATGCTCGCCGGGATCGCGACAATGACGGCCGGACTGGGACTCACCCTGTGGGACAACCTCGCCGCGGTTCTGGCTGGCTTGGTGGTCTTTACCGGCGGCTTTTTCGCCGCGCACAGCATCGGAGCAGGCTGGACCGGGACCATCGCGACGAGCGGCCGCGCGCAAGCAGCGTCGTTGTATAACCTCTCCTACTACCTGGGGTCCAGCATTATTGGCTGGGCCGGCGGACTCGCCTTCCAGGCTTTCGGGTGGACCGCACTCGCCTGGACGGTCATCGCCTTGGGATGCACGACGGCGGTGATCACCGCCGTCGTGCACCGATCCCCGGCGCCGCAGCTCGCCGTCGTCGGCTCCTTGAACCCGGCCGGACGGGGAAAGTAGCGGGCCCTACCGGGTGGACTCGAGGGCCTGGACCAGGTCGTCGATGATGTCGGCGGGATCTTCCAAGCCGATGGAAAGCCTGAGCATGCGCGCCTGGGGCTTGGCCTCCGGGGCAACCGGGCGGTGGGTCAATCCGGCGGGGTGTTGGATCAGCGTGTCGATGCCGCCCAGCGATACCGCGTGGGTGATGAGGCGGACAGCGCCCGGAATGCGCTCCGCATGCTCGGCCGACTCGAGATCGAAGGAGATCAACGAGCCCGGACCACTCATCTGCGTGCCGACCAGGTGCAGTGGATCGCACTCGGGAAGCCCCGGGTAGTACACCTTGGCCACGAGTTCGTGACTCGCGAGCGCCGCCGCGATCTTGTGGGCGTGGTCCTGTTGGGCACGCACCCGGATGGGAAGTGTCGCCAGGCCGCGGTGCAACAGGTAGGCGGGCCAAGGAGTCAGGATGCCGCCCGTCACGGCACGGACCCGGCGCAGCCGCGTGGCCCACTCCGCACTGGTTGCCACCACGCCGCCCATGGCATCGCCGTGGCCGCCCAGGAATTTCGTGGCACTGTGGAGCACCATCGCGACGCCGTGCTTGAGCGGTTGCTGGAGGATCGGCGTCGCGAACGTGTTGTCCACGAGCACCGGAACGTCTGCGGCGTCGGCCACCAGGCGGTTCAGGTCCACAAGATCCAGGCTCGGGTTGGCCGGGGTTTCCACCACCACCAGGCCGGTGTCCGGACGAAGGGCATCCCGCACGCCGTCGGCCTTGACGAAGGTGACCTGGTTACCCAGCAGGCCGCTGGCCAGGACGTGGTCCGTGCCGCCATAGAGTGGCCGCACCGCAACCACGTGCGTCTTGCCTTCTGATTGGGCGGCGAGCAGCACGGCGCTGAACGCAGCCATCCCCGAGGCAAAACCGACAGCTTGCGCAGCGCCCTCGAGCGCCGCTACGCCGTCTTCGAACCTGGCTACCGTAGGATTCCAGAGACGCTGGTACACCGTGCTCTGACCGTCGAGGGGCACGCCGCCCGTGGCCATCTGCTCGTAGGCGAGGCCGCCGTCGTGGACAGAAGGCAAAGGCGCAGTGGTTGAAAGGTCGATGGGAACGGCATGCACGCCCTGCTCCGTGAGTCCCGTCCGGCCGGCGTGGACTGCGAGTGTATCGATGGCTGTCACTGCTCTCCTTGAATTATTCACCGTTGAATTCGGTCAGTATCTGGCAATAATTCGGAGATTGACAGTGCAAATGAATGGATTGAGTGGAAACTGGCACCTATGATGAATAGACAGCAATTTCAGGAGGATCCGTGACCATCACCCCGAAGAACGTTCGGCCCGTCGGCACCAGCGAGCCATTGGATGCGATCGATGAGCGCATCCTGGCGGCTTTGGTCGACGATGCCCGGATCTCCAACAAGCAGCTGGCCGAACTCGTCGGAATTGCTCCGTCGACGGCGCTCATGCGTACGAGGTCACTCTCCGAACGCGGCATTATCGAGGGTTTCGAAGCAGTCCTCAGCCTCCCGGCGATCGGCCGATCGGTCCAGGCCTTGATCGCCGTGCGCCTTCGCGCGCATGACCGCGACCAGATCGACCGCTTTACGGCCCGGGTTCCCGCCCTCCCTGCAGTGATCTCCACGTTCCACACCTCCGGCTCCGTGGACTACCTGCTGCATATCGCGGTCGCCAACACCGACGACCTCCGCGACTGGGTCCTGGACAACCTCGCCACCGACCCCGTGGTGGGCCACACCGAGACCACTTTGGTCTTCGCCCACATCCAGGGCAACCACGGGCCGCTGCCGGAATAACGGCTGACTTGGACGCGGCTTGGATTAGACCCGCTTAGCGGCGTGGCTCGAGTCCCGAGTGGGCCGCCGCGATAGCGTCCTGGCGCAAGTCGCCGAGTTCCTGCCGGCGCCTCAACGCCGCTTGCTGCACCGCCAGCTCGAGCGGAGGAATGGAGCGCCTGCGCTCGGCCCACGAGACAAGCCCGGATCCGATTCCGGCGGCTGCCGATTCCAACATGGAGGGCCGGCGGTAGGTGCCGCATGATGCGGTGGCTGTGCTCATGACTCTTTCCCTTCGGTGCCTGCTGCGTGCGACTTCGCATCGCGGGACTTCTTGTCTCCGGCCCACGCCGGGACTCCCAGGATCGGGAATGCGTTGAAATGGATCTGCACGGGGCGGGCGTCGTCCGCCTCGGGTTCGCTCCGGATTTCCTCCAGGAGATTGCGGGCGAAGGCTTCCATGGAGCGGGCGTAGCGGCCAAGCTGCTCCGCTGACATCCGGGCGTTGGCTGTGTTGACGATGGCCGCGTCGAGCCATTCTTCGTCCAACGAGTCCATGCCGTGTGCCATGAAGTCGGCGAGGACAGCCTGCCTGCTGCGTTCGAACTCGCGGGTTACCAGCCGCGATGCCTCCTGTGTTGCCGGCGAATGTGCCAACTCGGGCGAAGTGATCTGAATGGCTCCCCTGGGCCGCTCCCACCACCGCTCCCGCGCTGTCCCCTTGCCCTGGACTTCATGGACGAAGTCGAACTTGGCGAGTTGCCGCAAGTGGTAGCTCGTAGCGCCGCTGGATTCATCGAGGAGTTCGGCCAGGCTGCAGGCGGTCTGTGGCCCATACCGGGACAGCATCTCAAGGATCTGAACCCGCAACGGGTGCGCGAGCGCTTTGAGGGATGCCGTGTCGACCTTGCGAACGGGGAATTCCGGCTCTTGAATCTTGTCCATGCCGGAAACGCTACTCTTGCAAAGAAACCTTTGCAAGAGTTTCTTTGCAAATCAATCTTTGCGAACTTAGTTCGCAGTCAGAACCGCCGGGCAGCCCCTGCGGAGCACCCTGCGGAGGGATGCAGCAGCGAGCACCGTAGCTGCCAACCCGCACACCACAGTGAAATAGCTGGCGGCCGCGCCTAGCCCGATCACCGAGGCAGCCAAGCCCAAGCCGATGACCGGCACCGCGCTGCCAAGGTAGGTGATGACGTACACGGTGCTGATGATCTGGGCATGCCGGGACGCCTCGACTTTGCTGGCAACGTCGTTGAACACCAAGCGGAAGGCGATCCCCTGCCCCACCCCGGCGGACAGGCTCGCTGCCACCAGCAGAATCGGACTGGACAGCGATGCCGCCGCGCCGACCAGCACAATGGAAATTCCCAGGACCATCAGGCCAGCGGGCACGGCGAACCTGCCGCGGACCGTCAGCAGCTGGCTGAGCGCGGACGCTGCGAGCGTCAAGCCGGCGAGCAGCCCGGTCATGGGGCGGGAATCAGCGTGCACCACGACGGCGAAATAGCCGGGCGCGAGCGAAAGGCAGAATCCGAACACGGCAAAGCTGAGGAATCCCACGCTCGAGGCCAGCCAAAACGCTCCCCTGGCTTCCCGGGAAACCGAGGGCCGTCGCGGGGCGAGCGCCATGTACGGACGCGGGCCCTCCGCAGGCCGAATCGCCGGACGCGCCTTGAGAAGCCACAACGGGACGAGCAAGAGGAGCAGGACGGCCGCGTGAATGAAGAACGGCGTTGAGGTTGCACCCGGGAGAAGCGAAAGCAGTCCGCCGATGGCAGGACCGGCAGCCACCCCTCCGGAGGATGACAGCAAGGTGAAGCGGGAAGCCCACTCGGGCCGGGACGGAAGCAATTCACGCAAAGCGGCCGAGCTCGCTCCGGTGGCGAGGCCCACGGCAATACCCTGGAGCATGCGGCCCGCTGAGAGCATCAAGAGGTTGTCTGCGTTGGCGAAAACCAAGCCGCCCACCAAGCCCACGAGGACGGCAAGCACCAGCGCTGCACGCCTGCCGATATGGTCGGACCAGTGGCCGGCAAGCATCAGCACAGCCACGAGCGCCAGGACGTAGCTTGCAAAGGCAATCGTCACACCCAGCGACGTGATTCCCAGTTCCGACTGAAGCAGCGGATACAGGGGGCTCGCCAAGTTGGCACCGACCAGCAGTGTGAACATGACGGCGCCGGCCAGGACAAGCCGCGCCGTGGTGGAAGCATCCCAGCCCCAGCGCCCGGCGGTGGCCTGGCGCATGCGCAGTTCGCTAAAGACAGTCATTTCCGTGCCTTCGCCTCAGCGGCCATCGCGGTACCCGGCCTTGCGCGCCTGGACTGGACGGCCCAAAATATTTGATGGCAACAGGATGTCGCAAGCCTGCCAGATAGATCAGATGTCCATGAAAGAATTGATCAAAATCTTCAAAATTGATGTCCATAGATGACCACAAATGAGCCGGAGTGATGATTTGAACACCCTCGATCCGACGGACCTGAAAATCCTGCTGGAGCTGATCCGTGATCCCAGGGTTCAGATCGGTGAACTCAGCGAGTCCCTGGGGATTGCGCGCAACACCGCCCAATCGAGGATGCGCCGCCTTGTCCGCTCGGGCGTATTGAACGACGGCGGCCGCGAGGTCGACCTCGAAAAGGTGGGGTACGACGTCGTCGGCTTCGTGACGCTGGAGGTGACCCACAGGGAACTCGACGGCGTGATCGGAGCCCTGCGCCGCATCCCCCAGGTCCTCGAGGTGCACGAAATTTCCGGGCGGGGCGATCTCTTATGCCGGGTGGTGGCCACCGACACGCACAACCTGCAAACCGCGCTCCGCTCCATCCTCAGAACCAAGGGCGTCATCCGCACGGAAACGGTGCTTGCCCTGCACACCCATATCCCCTACCGGACAGAGCCGCTCATCGGCAGGCTCGTGGATGCCGCTGAGACGGCCGACGCCGCGAAACGGGTCAAAGCACAGGTTTCCACTGATTCGCCGGTCAGGGAAGCCGACTAGGATTCCAGAATGGATTGGCTCTCTTCTCTTCAGCACCTCAACTGGCTGGCGATACTCCTGGCCTTCGTTTCCAGCATGGTCATCGGATTTGTCTGGTACATGCCGGCGGTCCTCGGCAGACGGTGGATGCAGGCCATTGGCAAGACCGAGGAAGACCTCAAGAAGATCGACGGCGGCGCAGGAATCTGGATCCCCCTGATGGTGGCCGCAGCCCTCACGAGCATCCTGTTGGCCGTCCTCATCGGCAAGCTGGGCGTGCAAGGAAGCTTGCACGCCGGTTTCTTTGCGCTGGTGATTGCGGTGGTATTCCGAGTCGGCGGCCACGTCATCCACAACGGTTTCGCGGGCAGGCCGTCCGCCGTGACCCTCATCGACTCCGGCCATGACATCGTGGCCATGACTGCCGCCGGGGCAATCATCGGGGCGTTGCAGTAGAGGAGGAGAATAACCTCGTGACCATCATTGACAATGCCGTTTATGTGAACGGCATCCGGACCGCGACTCCGGGAAGCCTCGAGCAAAGCGTCGAAACACTGGCCGCGCACGGCGGAATGGTGTGGATTGGACTGTACCGGCCGGACGAGACGGAAATGGCGGCCGTGGCTGCCGAATTCGGCCTCCACCTGCTCGCCGTCGAGGACGCCGTCAACGCCCACCAGCGGCCCAAGCTGGAACGCTACGACAACAACCTCTTCACCGTCCTGCGGCCTGCGAGATACGTGGACGCTACCGAGACCGTGGAGTTCGGCGAACTTCATATCTTCACGGGGAGGAACTTCGTGGTCACGGTCCGGCATGCGGAAACACCCGGGGTGGCCAAAGTCCGTAGGGATCTGGAACAACAACCGGAGCTTCTGCGGCATGGCCCCGAAGCCGTCCTGTACGCACTGCTGGACCGAGTGGTGGACGACTACGGCCCCGTGATCTCGGGCCTGGAAAACGACATTGACGAGATCGAGGACCAGCTCTTCGGTGGCGATCCCCTGGTTTCGCGGCGCATCTATGAACTCGCCCGCGAAGTCATTCAGTTCCAGCGCGCAATCAACCCGCTCCCCGAAATGATGGCCTCCCTGAAGCGCGGGTTCGAGAAATACGGAGTAGACATCGAGCTTCAGCGCAAACTCCGCGATGTGGAAGACCACGTCGAGCAGGTAATTTCCCGGGCAAACGGGTTCCGCGACCTGCTCCAAAACGCCCTGACCCTCGACGGGACCCTCACCGCGAACCGGCAAAACGAAGCGAGTGCGGCACAAAACGAACAAACCAAGAAGATCTCCTCCTGGGCCGCGATCTTCTTTGCACCGGCGTTCGTCACCGGGCTCTACGGAATGAACTTCGACGTTATGCCTGAACTCCATTGGCCGCTCGGCTATCCCATGGCACTCGGCATGATGGTTCTCGCGGGCTTTGTCATGTATGTCATCTTCAAGCGGAAGAACTGGCTCTAGTGGTTCCCGGACAGGAGGGCTTCAGCAGGGGCAAGATCATTACTCCCGGAACGCCCGCGCAACTGGGAGCCTTCGGTTTGTTCCATCCGGCGAAGTCACAGGAGCGGATCCTCACCCCCACGGCGCAACGGCTCACCGTCAAGGCGGCCGACGATGTGCTCTGGGCCAGTTTCGCGGAGTTGTGCGGCGGCCCCATGTCGACAGCGGACTACATGGCTTTGGCTAAGGACTACGGAACGTGGGTGATCGACGGCGTACCCTCGCCGACGGCCGGATCGGTAGCCGGGTCCGCCTCGGCCTGGCAACGCCTCAGCGATCTGGTTGATGTCCTGTACGAGCAGGACATCACTCTGTTCCTGGTGGGCCACGGCCCCTTGGACTGGGATGTGGCCGGCGGCTTGGCGCACCGGACGAGTGCCGGGCCCGTTGACGGGGCCAAGATCGCGAGCCGCCTGTCGCTCCTGGGCCGAGTGGAGGCCACGGAGCCTTTTGAAGAAGTAGAGGCCGGGGGCAGCTGAAGGCTGGCTCGCGGGGGGCGGCATCCGCCCCCCCTCCCGAACCTAAGCCCAGGAGGGGTGGCGGTGCCGCAGTTGGACCCTAGACGCGTGACCTGCCGCGGATGAAGTGGAAAATCAGGACGATCACAGCAACAACCAGAAGCAGGTGAATGAGCCCGCCGCCGATGTTGCCAATAAAGCCGAGAAGCCAGAGAACGGCAATAACGATGGCTATCCAAAGCAACATGAGAGTCTCCCTTGTTTGGTTGCGTGCCCTGGCCGGCGGCCGAGGCATTCATTGGTAAGTATACTTATCAATGGGGGTGAGTGGGTGGTTCAGTGCGGTTTTTCCATCTGGAAGCCACACCGGCACGCGGAAATATTGGAGCAAACTTGTCCGGTTGAGCGTTAGTGGATTGGGATCTCGGCAGAGGCTAGCTTGCACGGAGGCCGAGCGCATCGAGGGTGGCAACAGCCGTCGTCGGGCCTCCGCAGTCACGGCCGTCCGGATACGTAGCCGTGGGCTTGAGCCTCACATGGCTCATGCCGATCGACCAGCCGGAGGTGTTGGTGCCCGACGTCGTGAGATCGAGCGGGTGGTCGTTGATGCCGGCCTCGATACGAACGTCGATGCTTCCATCCGCCATGCGCAAGGACACCGATTGAGGCGCCCCGGGCGAGTTCGGCAGGGGAATGGGACCGGGTGTAAGCGGCGTCAAGGCGTTGGCGGAAAAGCTGTGGCACGCGCCGTCCTGGCACAGCTCTATGACGAGCGCGGCGAGATTCGCCGCGCGCTCCGCGGTGATGTGCAAGCTTACCAACGAGATGTAGCCGACGGCCGGGCACACGCTGGCCGATCCGCATGACAGGAGCAGGGGCGCCCCGATGGCGAGTGCGCCAAGAACCGCACAGACGCGACATGCTGGACCGAAGCGACGCATCGGGACCCCCTTACCGGAATCATGGTACGTCTGTCAGTGAGCGACACCAGGTCGCATGCTCATCCATTCGGCCCGAAGGATTGAAAATACCTCCTTGTCGAAACGCCTGCCGTCGTAGACCCAGCTACTGCGAAGGACACCGTCGGAACGCATCCCCAGCCGCTGCGCGACGGCTACGCTGCGGTCGTTGTCGGTGCGGCAGCGCCATTCGACGCGGGACATCCCCCGCTCTAGGAAGGCCCATTCCATGAGCAGTTCGACCGAGCGGGTGATGAGGCCCCCTCCGACAGCACCGGGTTCGAGCCAGCAGCCAATTTCGCAAATGCCCCAGGCGGAGTCGAACGTCACAAACATCACGCCTCCGACGATCCTGCCGTCGTTCCAGAGTCCATAGATGCGCGCCCCATCGTTCGCTGTGGCTGTGGCGTAACGCTGAAGCGTAGCGCGGGCACCCTCGACGGTCTCGGTGACAAAGGTCGGCCCGACCCACGGCCGGATATGGTCCCGTGCCCTGCTCATGTGCTCGGCAAAATCACGGGCGTGCCATGTCTCGAGAGGCTTCAAGACGACGCCTTCTCGCACTACTGTTTCGAACATAGTTTCTCCAGAGGGTTTCCCCAGGCTTTGCTTGCCACTGGGGGATTTCTCGGACGTGTGCGCCTCAGAACAACAAGACCAGCCCGACGCCGGCCGCCGCGGCTCCGACGCATGCCGCCATGGTGCCCACTCCGTTGAGGAGGGCCAATCCAGTCCGGCCGCTCTGGACAAGCCTGACGGTCTCCAAGCTTGCCGTGCTGAAGGTCGTGTATCCGCCGAGGAATCCGGTGCCGAGAATCAGCTGAAGGGATTCAGGAGCCTGATGTGACATGACCAGCCCAGCCAGGATCCCCATGAGAAGTGACCCGGAGAAGTTGATGAAGATCGTGCCCAACGGCAGCGCAGTCCGGGCCCAGGAACGGACCACCCCATCCACCACGAAACGCGCGGCCGCCCCTGCGCCGCCCGCGAGCGCAATCAAAAGGAGGGTCATTTCAAGGCCTTCTGACCTTGTTGGGTGGACCGGTGCCGGAGCGCCCCAAGCCAAATACCCAGGGTTGTGGCCGCGACACCGCCCAACAGGCTGGCTGCCAGGTACCACATGGCGTCCATGCCGCGTCCTGCTCCGAAGAGGTGCACCGAGTCCAGCGCCAAGGTGCTGTAGGTGGTGTAGGCCCCGAGGAAACCACTACCGATGCCCAAGCGGGCAATCCGGCGGAGGCCGGCGTCGGGTCCGCTCCGGGCGAGTGCTTCGAGGAGCCAGCCAAGCGCGAGCGCACCGGACAGATTGATAAGCAGGGTGGGAAGCGGCCACGCCCCTGGCGCCGGAAGGGCCATGCCGAAACCGTAGCGGCTCAAAGCCCCGAGGATTCCGCCGGCCGCGACGAGCAGAACGAACCGCCCGTGAAGATGGAGCGGACGGTGCGGTTGCCGGTCCGGTTGCGCCGCCTGGGTTTTGGCTCCGTGCGGCGCGGTGCTGCTTTCCTTCATTGATCCCTGCTTGGGTCGTGACGGCCCAAGGGAACCATGAGCACTGGGCAGTTTTGGCGATGTGCCAGATGCAAGGCTACCGATCCGGTGACTAGTCCTTCAAACCTCGGACCGAGGCCATGTTCCTTGGTTCCCACGACGATCATGGAAGCGTTGATACCCGCCGCATATCGGCCTAGCGACCGGGCGGGCTCGCCGGCGAGCGTCACGAAGGTCCACTGCACACCCGTTCCGTCGAGTTGATCCGCGATGCGGGACCGGAGGGACTCGGTGATGGCCGCGGCGTCGTCGTCGATGCCGTCGGGGTCGATCGCTTGGGCCGTGAGATGCCCGTCCCGGTCCCCTGCCGCCGGAAAGCTCGTGACATCGGCGAAGGCCAGGACCAAGTGCAATCCGGCACTGAGCGCTACTTCGGCGGCTTTCTCAACTACCGCGACAGGCTGGTGCGGGAGCACCCCTGCCAGCACCGGCCCTGTCAAGCGGGCCGGGCTGCCCTTGTCCAGCGGCATATCCTCGCCACGCGGGTTGCTCATGGGCCCTCCAAATGTCCGGATGGTCAGGATGCGGGTTCCTCATCTTGCTCCAGTATGGACTTCTACGACTGGCGTTGTCCCAAGCGCTACGCGAGAATGTCGATATGTGCGGTCGGTTCAGTGTCGGTTTCGAAGCAGACTATCTCTCGAGGAAGCTCGGTGCCGTGCTGCGCGGTGATACCGACTATCCCTCGCCAACGCTCCAGATCAACCCGACTGACCCCGTGGTCTTTCTGCGGGGACGCGCCGGGGACGATTCGCTCGGACGCGAGCTCGCGGCCGGGCGCTGGGGCTTGGTTCCGGCCTTCTCCAAGTCCTTCGATTCGAAGGTACCCACGTGGAATGCACGCTCGGAAACAGCTGGGTCAATCCCCGCGTTCAGGGCTTCCCTGCCGAAGTGGCGGGCGGTCGTCCCTGCCTCTGCCTACTACGAGTGGAAGAAGTCGGGCCCCGGCCGCAAGGATCCCAAGCAGCGCTACATCGTCGAGCCACAGGACGAGCTGATTACCTTCGCCGGATTGTTTGCGCCATGGCGCGACGAGAGCATCGAGGACAAGTCCGCACCCGGCGCGTGGCGTTTGTCCTGCTCGATCCTGACCATGGATTCCCCTCCCGAAGACGTTCACGAAAGACTGCACAATCTGCATGACCGGATCCCGGTGCCGATCTCCGCGGACATGATCGACGATTGGATCGACCCCAAGGAAACCAGGGGCCAGGCCCTGTTGGACGCCGTGCTGGGCGAGGCGTATGGCTTGGCGTCGGCATGGACGATGAGGCCCGTGGAACTCATGGACGACAACACCAAGCTGGTGGACGTCGCAAACCCGGCTGCCTGACTCAACGCTCTCTGCGCTCAACGCTCGTAGCGCAGCTCGGCCCTCACGTCCGTGTCCTTTAGCCACGTCATTCTGGTGGCCGATCCGAAGGGATTCGGCCACCACTGCACCAGGACCTTGCCCTCCGACGTCCGGGTGACCATGGCCGGAACATATTGGAGGTACTTCGGCCAAACGAGCTTGGCGATCACGGGCACCCTTGAGACGGTTGACAGCGGTTCCGTTTGGCGCGGAGGCGGGGCGCCGACTGAATTCAACGGCGCGGGATATTCGGGCTGGTCAGGCATGCCCGAATACTACTGCGAGGCCTCGACAATATGGAGGTTGTTCCCGGCCGTGCGGCGGCCACTCCCCCTGCTTCGGGGAAGTGGCCGCCACTCGCTGGAACCGCGCTAAAGCCGGGTGTCGAACGAATCGCAGAACACGTTCTCATTGAACGTTCCCTGGAATTCGGACTTCCCCTGGATTTTCTGGATCGTAGCCCGGATGGCCTCGCGGGTCCCTGCATGGGCGTTGATGGCCGTCTTGACCATTGGCACATCGATCAAGTGGTTCGGCTGGTTCAGGGAGACGAACACCGTGGGAACTTCCGTGACGTACCAAGGGATTTCCGCCGCCATGGGACTGGACCACTTGATACGGATCGCAGCCTCTTGGGCAAAACCCTTGACATTGGCAAAGACGAACGCGGCATCGTACTTTTCCGCGTAGTCACCCGTGGCCTCGTCCGAGATGACGGTCATGAAGTTCACGCCCGACTCCCCCGCAGCTTCGCGTTGCTCCGCCGTCTTGAAGAGGTGGACCTCGAAACCGGCGATTTCAAGTTCTTCCTTGACCGTATCCAGGTAGGCCAACGGATCTGCCCGGGTGAAATCGGAACCGCCGGAGATCCCGTATAGGCGGATGCGCCTATGCGTTTCCGGTGTGATCGGCAGGTTGCCGGCAGTGTCCTTGATCAACGTGACGGTCTTGTCGGCGATTTCGGCGGCGACGGCGAGGTGCGCCTCGCTGCCGATCAGCCGCAGGGCCTCAGGCGACGGCGTCAGTTCTTCCGGCAGTTTCTTGTGCAGCCCCAGGCTGGCCTTCAACCCCAAAATCCGGCGCAGCGCGTCATGCAGGCGCTGATCGCTGACCACGCCTGATTTGTAGCCGTCCAACATGTACTGGAAGTCCTCCGCCGGGTTGCGGAAGAACAGGAACATGTCGCACCCGGCGGCGATGGTGGCCGGGACCAGGTCCTTGCGCTTCTTGGCCTGGGTGAGGCCGACCATTTGGGATGCATCGGTGAGGATCAGTCCGTTGAAGCCGAGTTCGCCACGGAGCAAGTCCTGGAGAAGCTCCGGAGCGAGGGTGGCGGGCAGGATGTCCCTGTCTTCCGTCCCCGGACGGAAATGCCGCGTGAGCTCCGGCGCCCCGATGTGTCCGACCATGATCGACTGGATCCCGTGGCCGATCATTTCCCGGTAAACGTGCCCGTAGCTGGAATTCCACTCCGCGTACCCGAGCGTGTTGTACGAAGTGACCACGTGCTGGTCGCGTTCGTCCACGCCGTCGCCCGGGAAATGCTTGATGGCACAGACAGTGGCCGATTCGCTGATGCCGTCGAAGTACTCCTTGGCGCGCTCCACGACGATGTCCGGAGTGTTGCCGAACGCCCGGGTTGAGATGACCGTATTGCGCCAGTTGTAGTGGATGTCCACGATCGGCGCGAAGGCCCAGTTGCAGCCCAAAGCCGCGGTTTCCACACCGGCCACCTGGCCCATTTTCCGCGCGATGGACTTGTCCGGGTGTGAACCGGCCTGAAGGTGGGTCGACACGAAAGTTCCGTCGTCGCAGCTTCCTGCTCCGCCCATTTCCGGGTTGGAGGCCACCAAAAGCGGGATGCGCGTTTTGGATTGGGCATAACGGATGTGCTGCTGGACAGCGGCGGACGGACCCGGCCTGTACCGCATTCCGCCAACGTGATAGTTCTCCAGCACACCGTCGAGGTACTCCGGGGAGTAATCGTTGTTGTGGTTGATGAAGAGCTGCCCGATTTTTTCCTCAAGGCTCATGCCACGGATGGTGGCATCCACCCACGCAACAGCCTCGTCGTCGAGGTTGAACGGCGCCGACTGGAGGTCGACGTCAAACTGCCGCGCCGGAGTGCCCGCGATACCGGCGCTGCCGGCCGCCGGAGCTTTGGAACCCGCGACGGCGGCAATCCCCGCCAACGCCTCCGAGACCACCTCGCTGACCGGTGCGGCGATGTCGACGACGAACCCGGCCTCGTCGGCGTCGAGCGGTTCCAGGGTGGCGAGCTGCGAATCAAGGAGGGCGGGCGGCATGAAGTGGCCGGAACGCCCTTCTGTCCGTTCCCTGAGAACCTCTTTGCTGCCGTGCAGGTGCAGGAAAACGGTGTCCGGGGCTTTCTCGCGGATGGCGTCCCGATAGCTGCGCCGGAGGGCGGAGCACGCGAGAACCAGCCCGCCGTTGTCGGCGTTGGCGAGTTCGGTGCCCACGGTCGCGAGCCAGGGCCAGCGGTCCTCATCAGTCAGGGGCGTGCCCGCAGCCATCTTGGCAACGTTTTCCACCGGGTGGAGCGAATCGCCGTCGAGAAACGGAACTCCCAGCGCCCGGGCGACGAGGTCTCCGATGGTGGTCTTGCCGCAACCGGAGACGCCCATCACCACGATGCGCCGCGGCTGTTCCGCGGCTGCGCCGGGGTCGCCAGCCACGGCGATGTTCCTACCAGTCATGGACGGTGCCGTCCACGAGGCGGTTGTAGGGCAGGTAGGCCTGCTGGTACGGGAAGGAGTTGGCGGCTTCTTCGTTGAATTCGACGCCGAGGCCCGGCTTGTCGCCGGGGTGCAGGTAGCCGTCGGTGAAGGTCATGGACTGCTCGAAGACCGTGTTGGTCTTGTCCGAGTGCTGCATGTATTCCTGGATGCCGTAGTTGTGGATGGCCAGGCCCACGTGAAGCTGTGCGGCGAAACCGACCGGCGAAATGTCAGTGGGGCCGTGGAAGCCGGACTTGATCTGGTACTGCGCGGCGAAGTCCATGACCTTCTTCAGCGGCGAGATCCCGCCGAAGTGCGTTGACGCGGCCCGGACGTAGTCGATCAGCTGTTCCTTGATGAGGGTCTGGAAGTCAAAGACAGTGTTGAAGATTTCACCGATGGCCAGCGGCGTGGTGGTGTGCTGGCGGACCAGGCGCAGCCCTTCCTGGTTTTCGGCCGGGGTGCAGTCTTCGAGCCAGAACAGGTCGTACGGTTCCAGGGCCTTGCCGAGCTTGGCGGCCTGGATGGGGGTCATGCGGTGGTGGCCATCGTGCAGGAGCGGGATTTCCGGGCCGAATTCGTTGCGCACCGCTTCGAAGACGGTGGGCAGGTGGCGCAGGTAGGCGCGGGTGTCCCAGTCTTCTTCCTGCGGAAACGCACCGCGGCCGGCTGGCTCGTAGTCGTAGCGCTCGCCCGAGGCCTGAGCCTGCGCGGCCACACCGTAGACGGCTTTGATGCCCGGGATCGCGGTTTGGATGCGGATCGACTTGTAACCGAGTTCCAGGTGCTCGCGGACCGAGTCGAACAAGGAAGGGATGTCCGCGCCCGAGGCGTGCCCGTACGCGCGAAGCCCGTTGCGGGAGGCGCCGCCCAGGAGCTGGTACACCGGCAGTCCGGCCACCTTGCCCTTGATGTCCCACAGGGCCATGTCGACGGCGGCGATGGCGGCCATGGTAACCGGGCCGCGGCGCCAGTACGAAGAGCGGTACAGGAACTGCCAGGTGTCCTCGATACGGTGCGGGTCTTTGCCGATCAGCAGCTGCGCGACGTGTTCCTTCAAGTACGCGGCCACTGCGAGTTCACGGCCGTTCAGGGTCGCGTCGCCGATGCCGGTCACGCCGTCCTCGGTAGTGATCCGCAAGGTCACGAAGTTCCGGGTGGGGCTGGTCACGAAGACTTCAGCGGCAATGATTTTCACAGCTGGTCCTTTCAGGGTTGCTGATCGAGGGCTGGCCTGGCCCGGATGCGACGAGCACCACAGGGCGGGTAAAGACGATCTTAGGATGGATGACAATTATTGGCAACCGGTTGCAGTATTATTTCGTGGAGATTTTTTCTGGCCCGGCGGTTTCCCCGGCCGTCTACGAGGCAAGTTCCGAGGCTGCCCGCTCGACGGGAGTCGCGGACTCGGCCTCCGCGCCAAATGGCTCTGAGCCGGATGCTTCCAGGGCGCGACGGGCCTTGATTTCGCCCAGGATCTGGGCATGGAACGCGTCGGTCAACTTGTACTTGGCCATGACGACGATCGCGAGGACGGTCATGATGGCGGGCAGCGCACCTGCGGCAAACTGGATGGCTTGCAGGGACTCGGCGCTGTGCGTAGTGCCGGACTTATAACCGCCGGCAGCGAGAGCATATGCGGCAAGGGCGCCGCCGACGGCTTGGCCCGTCTTACGGGTAAAGGAGAACAGTGCGTAGGTGATGCCTTCAGTCCGGACACCGGTTTTCCATTCGCCGTACTCCACAGTGTCTGCTTCCAAGGCCCACACCACGATGTTGACGGCCATCACGCCAAGCATGCTCAGGAGCAGACCCGCGAATCCAACCCAGACCAGGGTGGCCGGAGCGAAGAAGACGATTGCGCCGCCGATGATAGCGAGGAAACCGGCAGCCACGTAGATGGTCTTCTTGCCGAAGTTTCGGACCAACCTCGGCATGAGCGGAGCGAGGGCAAAGGTCACCACAAGCTGGACGATGGAGAGGACAGCGTAAAGATCCAGCCTGCCGAGGACGTCGCGCAAGTAGTACAGCTGCACCGAAGACAGTGCCATGTAGCCGGTCAGGAAGAGGAAGGAGCTGAGGCACAGCATGAGCAGGGGACGGTTTGTCTTGAGCGTCGCCATGCTTTGCTTGAAGGAAACTTTGGGTACCGCACGGCGCACCCGCTCCTTGGCGGTCAGGAACGTGAAGAAGTACAGAGCCGCGCCGATCGCGACGAAGGCCAGAGTAATGATGGTGAACGTGGACTGCAGGTTGGCGCCGGGCTTGATCAGCGGAGCTACGAAGATGCCCAACGTGGAACTGACCAAGAGGGCGCCGACCATGCGGGCGGATCCGAGCTTGGCTCGCTCCCCCGGCTCCTGGGTCATCGCGCCCGCTAGCGAACCGTACGGGATGTTGACCAGCGAGTAGGCCAGGCCCAGCGCCGCATACGTCACGTAGGCATAGAGCAACATCCCTGTTTCGCCGACCTGTGGAATGGAGAAGGCCGCGACACTCAAAAGCAGCAATGGGATGGAGCCGAACATGATGAACGGGCGGAATTTTCCGAAGCGCTTGCTGTAGGCGCGGTCAACCAATCGTCCGGCGAAGACGTCGGCGAAAGCGTCGAAGATCCTGACCGTAAGCAACAGGGTGCCGGCGGCCGCCGCGGATATGCCCGCGACGTCGGTGTAGTAGACAAGCAGGAACATGGTGGCGGTAGTGAAGGCAAGGTTGTTGGCGGCGTCGCCAGCCCCATAGCCTAGGATGCTGAGTTTGCTGAGCTTATTCATTGCGGGCTCCTTTACCCTTGCCGATACCCCATGCCCCGGCTTGCGATGATGGAAAAGCTTCGGCCGACTAGGCCAGAAATTGTTGAAGCTTGATGTAATTCTAATCACCCTGGCAATCATTCGGCAAGCGGTTGCCAAATGTTTCCATAGAAACTTTCCAACTTCTGGGCACATTCAAGATGTGAGCGAGCGATGCCGAAAAGGCCGTCAAAGATGAGCGAGCGTCAGGGGAAAGTGCGACATATCCGAGCGAGCGTCAGTTCCGGCGAACGCCCGCTCACATATGACCCGACTCCGGCAAACGCCCGCTCACATATGACCCGTCTCCGGCAAACGCCCGCTCACATATACCGGGCCAACGACGACGGCGCCCGTCGCCTTCACGGGGAAGGCAACGGGCGCCGTTGAAAGTGCCTGTCGGATTAGCTGAGGTTGCCGGCAGCCGCGAAGGACTCGGCCAAACCCTCAACAAGGTCCACGATCGCCCTGTCTTCAACCAAGTCCGGATCCACGAGGCCGAGCAAAGCCTCGAGCCGGGTACGGCCAGTGAGGAGGTTCGCGGCGGCGATCCCTGCCGCCTGCGGGTCCTGGAGACCTGTTGCCGTGGCGGTGTAGGCGGTCCAGGCCGCGATCATCCGCGCAGCGGCCTGGCCGCTGCGGCCGGCTGCGCGCTCGGCGCGGAGCACAGGCACTGCCCGCATGCGCAGCTTGGTGCTGCCGTCCATGGCGATCTGGGCCAGGTGGTGGGCGATCCGGGAGTTCCCGAAGCGTTCCAGCAGGGCGGCCCGGTACTCGGGGATTCCCAAGTCCTCACCAGGCAGGTTGGAGGCGGCCTCGTCCCAAAAGTCCTCCACGGCCCGTCGGCAGGAATCATCAGCGAGGGCTTCGGCCACTGTCTTGTGTCCACGCAGCTGCCCGGCATAGGCGAGCAGCGAGTGGGCGCCATTGAGGAGCCACAGCTTGCGGTTCTCGTACGGCTCGATCTCGTCCACGAAAACGGCACCCGCGTCCTCCCAGTGCGGTCGCCCAGCGGGAAAGTCCCCGCTCAGGACCCAGTTGAGGAACGGCTCGGCGACCACGGGCGATTCGTCGCGGTATCCGCAGGCGGCGGCGACGGCGTCGATATCGGCTTCCGTGGTCCGCGGCGTGATGCGGTCAACGGAAGTACTGACAAAACTGACGTTGGCGTCGATCCAGGCGGCGAGTCCGCCGTCGAACGCCTTGGCCATCCCCATCACGGCCCTTCTAGCGACGGTCCCGTTGTTGGAAAGGTTGTCGCAGCAGACGACGGCGAGGGGTCCGCCGTCGCCGTCGCGCCGTGCGGCGAGGCCCAGCACGAGCCGCCCCAGCGGCGTCGTCGGCTTGCCGGAAGCAGAACCGCCAGCGAGCACGGCGAGGTCCGCGACGACGTCGGGCGCCTGGTTGTCCAGCTTGCCGTCGGCCCCGAGCCGGTAGGCGGCTTCGGTGATGGTGAGCGTGATGAGCGAGGTCAGCGGCGCCGAGACAAGCTCGACAAAACGCTCGACGTCGGCACCGTCAACAGCTTCGACGATGCTGCCGATGACTTCGAAGGAATCACCGGCGTCTGAGCGTTCCACCACGGTGTACAAGCCGTCCTGTGCGGACAGGACCTCCGCGGCATCCGGGCGGCGGCCCGTGAAGGAGGCAATGCCCCACTCGGCCGCGTCGCCTGCATGCTGGGTGTACCACGCCTGGTGGGAGCGGTGGAAGGCCCCCAGTCCCATGTGCACAATGCGTACCGGGGCCTTGGCGATGGGCCTGACGGAGCGGCTCAAGCGGGGAAGCTCCGCAGTTCGCTCGGGTTCGTTGCTCACAGCTTGAAGACCCTTCGGGGTGAGGAGTCGACGACGTCGACGATGATTTCGTGGGCTCGGTCCTCGCTGACACGATGTTCGGCGACGAGGCGCGCAAGGAAGGATGCTTCGATCCGGCGGGAAGCGTCGTGCCGGGCCGGGATCGAGCAGAACGCGCGGGTGTCGTCGATGAACCCCGATGACCGGGAGAAGCCGGTGGTCTCGGTGACGGCGGAGCGGAACCGCAGCATGGCGTCCGGTGCATCGAGGAACCACCAGGGAGCGCCGAGGTACACGGAGGGGTAGAACCCTGCCAGGGGCGCCAGCTCGCGGGAGAACACGGTCTCGTCCAAGGTGAACAGCACCAAGTGGAAGTCCTTTGCCGTGCCGAAGTCCTGGAGCAGGGGGCGGATGGCTTCGGTGTAGTTGGTGGCGAACGGGATGTCGTGTCCAGTGTCCGCTCCGTAGGCCGCGAAGGTGGGCTGGTGGTGGTTGCGGAAGGAACCCGGGTGGATGGTCATGACCAAACCGTCTTCCACCGACATCCTGGCCATCTGGTACATCATGTGGGCTTCGAACGTGTTGCGGTCCTCGGCCGTGGCCTTGCCGGCACGCGCCAGTTCGAAGATCCGCTCGGCTTCGGCCCGGTCCAGCTTGAGCGTCGCCGGGGTGAGGACGCCATGGTCCGCGGAGACCGCGCCATGGTCCACGAAATAACGACGGCGGTTTTCCAGGGCCGCGATGTATCCGGCATAGCCGGTTGTCCCGTCGCCGGCGGATTCGACAAGCCGCTCCACGTTGGCACTCCACGCCGGGTGCGCGATGTTCAGGTAGGCATCCGGACGGAAGGTCGGCAGCACCCGGCCGTTGAAGGAGGGGTCCTCGGCAATGGCCTTGTGGCTCGCAAGGCTGTCCAGGGGATCGTCCGTGGTGGCAAGGACTTCGATATTGAAGTCCTTGAAGAGCTGGCGGGGACGGAAATCGGGCTCCACGAGCTTGGCGGCAATGGCGTCGTAGCTGGCATCTGCGGACATCTCGCCAAGGTCCGCGCCGAGCTTGAACACGCTGTCGAACTGCGTGCGCAGCCAGTACCCGGAGGCAGTGCCTTCGAAGAGGGGCCAGGCCTGGACGAACGTCCGCCAGATCTCCCGCGATTCGGACGCGTTGGCGCCTCCCGAGAGCAACTTGTCCATGGGGACTCCGCTGGCATGGATCAGCCTGGTGACGTAGTGGTCCGGGCTGACCAGGAGCGCGGCCGGATCGGGGAACGGCGTGTTGTGCTCGATGACGGAGGCGTCAACGTGGCCGTGCGGAGAGATGATGGGCAGGTCCTGGACGCGCTCCAGTAGGGAGCGCGCAATGCTGCGCGTCCCGGGATCCGCGGGCAGGAGCCGGTCAGGATTGGCTGCGATCGACTGTGACATAGGTCAATTTTCGGCCGGAAGAATCAATCTGTCAACCGGTTGCCAACTATTGCCACCGCGTTGCATCTTCCACCGAAGATCACTTGAAACTACGCGATCAGCCGCCCGCTGGAACCGCGCACCACGAGCTCCGTGTCCACCCGGACGGCTTCCGCGGGCCCTTCCTGGCCTAGCAACATGTCCAGCAGGAGGGCGGCAGCGCGGGAACCGCACTCCCCCAGCGGCGACCTCACGGTGGTAAGCGCCGGCGTCGTGAAGTCTGCCCCGAAGATGTCGTCGAAGCCCACGATGCTGATCTGGTCCGGAACGTGCATTCCGGCGGCCTGGAGCTCCTGCATGAGGCCTATGGCAAGGAGATCGTTGTAGGTGATCACCGCCGTCGCACCGCTCGCCAGGACGTCGCGCGCTACTTGGCGGCCGCCGTCGACGGTTGGCTTGGACGATTCCAAGCGGACGGCTCCCAACTTGTACCAATCGCAGGCAGCTTGGACGCCTTCCCAGCGGCGGCGCGACATCCAGGACTGCGGCGGCCCCGCAACATAGGCGAGCTGCTGGTGGCCGTTGGCGGCTAGGCTCCGCACGGCCTGGCCAATCCCCTTGTTGACGTCCGGGACTACGCACGGCACACCCTCTATTTCGCGATTGATCACGACTACCGGCTTGTCCGCAGCCAAAGCCCGGATCTTTTCGTCGTCCATGCGGGGGCTCGCCAGAATGAGGCCGTCCACCGTGCCCAACATCCTGCGGGCCGCAATCAGTTCGGTGTCAGGCGACTCCGCAGACTCGGCCAACACCAGGGTGTAGTCCCGGGCCGAACCGGTGGTTTCCGCACCGCGGATAATGTCGAAGAACGTCGGGTTGGTGATATCCGCGACGATGAGTCCGATCGTCTGGGTACGGCCGGTGGGAAGCGCCCGGGCGAAGGGGTTCACCTGGTAATTCAGCTGCTCGGCGGCATCCTCGATGATTTTCTGGGTCTTGGCACTGACCCTGCCCGGTTTGCTCAGCGCGCGCGAAACCGTGGAAGGGTTGACTCCCGCGAGCCTCGCGATGTCGTAGATGGTGGGCGAGGATTTCTCCCCGCGTCCGCGCTTGGCGGGGGAAGTTACTGCTCCGGAGTTCGTCGCTTCAGTCACGGCTCAATCGTAATCTGGCTTGGCAACAAAAGCAGGACGGTTGCCAAACCATTCGGCCGGCGACCGCCCTGCTTAAGTGCCCTACTCACGCGCCCTGCGAGCTAGGAGCGCTCGGCGAACTTGCCTTCTTCGCTGATGCGCTTGTTGAGCTCGCGCATGTACTCCTCCTCGTCGAAGTCCAGGGAGACTTCCTTGCCGGTCCAGCTCGACAGGTGGATGGCGTTGGCCAGGCGGACGCCTTTGATGCCGTCCGAGCCGGGCGCCAACAACGGAGTGCCGTCGAGGATGTTGGCCGCGAAGTTCTCCAGGACGCCGGCGTGTTGGCCGCCCCAGGCCGACTCGAACTCGATCACCTCGGTGGTGTAGTAGTCCTCGGCTTTCAATTCGCCCATGAAGAGCTTGCGGACATCGTCCATGTCCATGCCGTCGCTGAGTTCGCGCTCGGGTTTGACCAGGCGGGTGACCGTGGCGGTCTTGCTGTTTTCCACCACGATCTTGCCCTGGTCACCCAGGATCTCGAAGCGGTCCGTGCCCACAAGGTCGTGCGTGGCCGTGACGAAAACTCCGGTGGCACCGTTGCCGTAATCCACGACGGCGGTGACCTCGTCTTCCACGGCGATGTCCCGGCGGAATCCGTACGCCACCTTGGAGTAGACGGACTTCGGCACGCCGCAGATCCACTGCCACAGGTCGAGCTGGTGGGGTGCCTGGTTGACCAGGACGCCGCCGCCTTCGCCGCCCCACGTAGCGCGCCATTCGCTGGAGTTGTAGTAGCCCTGCGGGCGCCACCAGTTGGTGATGATCCAGTTGGTGCGCCGGATGGCCCCGATCTCGCCGTTGTCTACGATCTCCTTGAGCTTCTTGTACAGGGGGTTGTTGCGCTGGTTGAACATGATCCCGAAGGAAAGCTCGGGCTTGGAAGCCGCGAACTCATTGAGCCGCTTGACTTGCTTGGTGTAGACACCAGCGGGCTTCTCGACGAGGGCGTGGATGTTGCGCTTGAGCGATTCGATGCCCATTTCCGGGTGCAGGTAGTGGGGCACGCACGTGACGATCGCATCGACGTCGCCGCTTTCCAGCATCGCGATGTAGTCGTCGTAGAACGGCGCACCTGGGTACAGGGAGGCTGCCGGCTCCTTCTTTCCAGGATCGGTGTCGCAGATAGCGCCGATCACCATGTTCGGAACCAATCCGTCAGTGATGAACTTGGCGTACGTGCCGCCCTGCTGGCCCAGGCCGATGATGCCAAGGCGTACTTTCTTGCTCATGAGTAGATCTCCGTTGTAGTGGGATTAGAAGAGGTCGCCGTGACCCATGGCCACCAGGTTGTCGTATGAAGTCTGCAGGGCTTCCCACACCGTTCGGCCATAGAGTTCGTCCTGCTCCACGAGCAAGTACTCCGCGCCGGCAGCCTGGGCCGCGTGAATGATGGACGGGAAGTCAAGGTTGCCTTCGCCCACTTCGGCAAACTGGACCACGTTCTTGAACTCGGCCATGAAGCCCGCGAGGTCCCGCCTTTCCAGGAACCCGAAGGCCGATTCCGGCAACTCCCCTATCCGGTAGTCCTTCAGGTGCACCATGGCCGTGCGTCCGGCGTATTTGGCCAGGGTCCGGACGGGATCCAGGCCGCCGCGCTGCACCCAGTGCACGTCGATCTCCATGCCCATGGCCGGGGAGTTTTCGGCAATGATGTCCAGCATGTATGTGCCGTCGAACTTCGCGAACTCGATGTGGTGGTTGTGGTAGTACAAGCCGATGCCGTGTTCCCGGAGGTTTTCGGCGTATTCGTTGGCTTGCTTCGCGAAGTCCACCACGGCGTCGATCGACTTCATGGCCGGGAACGGCATCATGCCAATCCGCAGGAGGTGGGTGTCCAGCCGCTTTGCGTCGTCAACGATCTTGTCGAAGTGGTCCTTGAGTGAGTCGCCGGGCATGCCCTTGGGCGTCTCCATGGCGACCGAAAGCGCCGCGATGTCCATGCCCAGTTCGCTCCGGGAGCGATCCAGTTCGGCAACGTTTTCCGGCGTCATCGGGATCTGCGAAATCTCGACCGCGTTGTACCCGATCGCACTGACCTTGCGGAGCGTTTCAAACGCCCCGTCTTCGGCAAAACTGCCCTTCAGCATCATTGCCTGTACGCCGATTTTTGCCACTTTTGTCCTCCGTTGGTTCCGGGCCTTTATGGGCCGCCTGGTTAGCCCACTTGCCCGGAAATGTCCGGGTAGCTTTGGGCGTAGATGTCTTTGACGATCCTGAGTGATTTTTCGGCTTCCCCAGGGCTGATCCAGAAGGGAGCAGGATCCCCGAGCTTGGCATAGAAATCCTTGATCAGGAGTTCGTGGGATACGCCCCAATACGCGCGCCCACCCGATTCCAAGGCACGTTCCGCGATGGTTTCCACGGTGCCGTCGGCATAGCTGACAACAAGGTCGCCCCGGAGGCTGAGCGTGGCCTTTTCGGTCACGATGTCCAGCGTCACCGGTGCGTTGGTGGCATTGGCCAAGGTGGCGTAGAAGACGCTGGTGGCACCGTTTGCGTGCCCGGCGATGAATTCCGCCGTATCCTCCACCTCGATCACGCCGCCCAGCGAGCGCGTGGAGGCGTGGCCCTCCACCTTGGTCACGTCGCCTACCAGCCACTGGAGCAGGTCCACCGTGTGGATGGCCTGGTTCATCATGAGGCCGCCGCCTCCTTCGGCCCAGGTACCGCGCCACGGCCTGTCACGGTAGTACTCGGCCGTCCGGTGCCACATCACGGTTGCCGAGGCGCCGAGAACCTGGCCCAGCCCGCCGTCGTCGAGCAGTCTCCGCATGGCCTGGGACGTCGCGTTGTAGCGGTTCTGGAAACATACGGCGATCTTCGCCGTACTCCGTTCGGCCGCCTCAACCAGCCGGCGTCCCTCTTCCAGGGTGTGGGCGAGCGGCTTCTCGACAATCACGCTGACGCCGCGCTCAAGGCACTCCGCGGCCAGCGAGGCATGCAGGTGGTGCGGAGTGCAGATATGCACGACGTCGGGCCTCACCGATTCGAGCATCTCCAGGTAGTCCGCGTAACCCGGCACACCGTAGGCGGCCGTTGCCGCCTGGAGGCGACCGGCGTCGGTGTCGCAGACCGCCACGAGTTCAACGTCGTCCATTTTGGCGATTGCTCCGAGGTGCACACTCGATACATCGCCGCAACCGATGACTGCTGCTGTAGGCATTCTTCTCCCTCGAAAGATGTTTTCCTTTGAACCTACAGGCCCTCAGGCGAGGGCAACACCGTTCTTGGCTGCGAGTGCCGCAAAGGCGCGCGCTGCGGCGCCGAAGGCGACGGGTCCGGAGAATCCGCCCAATTCGTGTGTGCTTGCAAGGTGGGGTTCGAGCGAAACGAAGCCGGCAAAGCCATCGGCCTTGAGCGCGGCGATGGTAGCGTCCAATTCGCCGTCGCCTTCGCCTGCAGGCACCACTTCACCTGTCCCGCTGATTGCATCCTTGATCTGGAAGTACTCCAAGTAGGGGCGCAGCACGGCATAAGCCACGGTGTACGGCTTGACGCCCACCTGGACAAAGTTGGCGCTGTCCCAGGCAACGCGCAGCGCGGGTGAATCGACAGTCTCCATGATGTCCAGGACGCGCTCGGGCATGTCGCCGTAGATGCCCTTTTCGTTTTCGTGCAGGAGGACGACGCCGGACGCTTCCGCCTCGTTGCTAAGTGCGGTCAGGCGCTCCATGACTGAGTCGCGGATGTCTTCCGGGCTCTGCCCTTCGGCCCGGTAGAAGGAGAAGATGCGGATGTATTTGGTGTCGAGCACCTTGGCCACCGAAATGATCTGGCGCAGCCGGGCGAGCTCATGTTCCACCGGAACACCGACGTCAACCTTGCCGATGGGGCTCGCGACCGCGGAAACCTTCAGGCCCTTCGCGTCCAGGATCGCCTTGAGCCGCCCGACCTCTTCCGGTTCGAGTTCCGAAACGTTGGTGCCCCACGCGCTGCGCACTTCGATATGGCCGGCACCGAGCGCCAGCAGGACTGCGGCCTGGACCGCGGGATCGGGATCCACTTCGTCGCCGAAACCGGACAGGCTCCACACGGCATTGGTTTCAGTCACGGAATTCTCCTTTGGATCCGTTCGCCCGCATGGCGACAAATGGCACCAAATCGTAGTTCACGGGCATGCGTTCGCCTCGAGTCTAGCCACCTTGGTGTCGGATTGACAACCGATTGCCAAATATTGGCAACTTGTGGATGCGCATCGGCCGGACTAAAAACGGGACGCCTGGTTTTTTCCGGAAGCGGTGTCCGTATCCCCTCAAGCTTTCCTGGTGTCGGGCTTGACCGGGCTTGCCGCTTCTGTCCGAGATCGTACAACGCCCCGAATGAGCCGTCGTCAGGCCTGCGCCCCCGGGGCCCGGCCGCCAGGAGATCCACTGCGATTCCCTATGGCACTGAGGCCCACGTGCTGCCAAGATGGGCTCCATGGACCCTCTGGACATGGCGACGACCCCTCTGTCCGAACCCGTTGTGCTGGTTGTCATGGGTGTTTCCGGCTCAGGGAAATCCACGGTTGCCGCACTCCTGGCGGGGCGGCTTGGCTGGTCCTTCGAGGAAGGGGATGCCTTGCATCCCCAAACAAACATCGACAAGATGGCAGCGGGGCATCCGCTGACGGATGAGGACAGATATCCCTGGCTGGAGAAGGTCGCCGAGTGGGTCGACCAGAGGCTGGATCACGGGGAAAACGGCGTCATCACGTGTTCGGCGCTCAAACGGTCCTATCGAAGCATTATTAATCGCCGAGGTTCAGGCGTCGTCTTCGTTTTTCTGTCCGGGACGCCCGAGACTATCAGCGCACGGCTGGCCGAACGCCACGGCCATTTCATGCCCGCCAGTATGTTGGGGAGTCAGTTCGCGGATCTTGAAGAGCTGTCTCCGGGTGAGCCCGGAATCCGGATCGACGTTGGCCCGGCTCCAGGAGTGATTGCCCAACAAATCATGGACAAGTTCGGCCTGCGGCCGAGCGGAACAGGACGAGAACCATGAACGGAATCTCCATCCTCAGCAGGCCCCTCGCCGGGGTAGCCACGGACGCCACTACGGATGCGATGCATCAACCTTGGACCGGCCACGACACCCAAGTACTTGTTGTGGCGGCCATCGGCATCGCGATAGTCGTCTTGCTGATCGTCTGGGCAAAGATGCATGCTTTCCTGGCATTGAGCATCGGCGCCCTCTTCGTCGGCATTGCTTCGGGCATTTCCTTGGACAAGGTGACAACCTCCTACGAAAATGGCGTCGGCGGCGTGCTGGGCTACGTGGGTGTGCTCATCGCCTTGGGAGCCATGCTGGGCAAGCTGCTGGCTGATTCCGGCGGCGCGGACAAGATCGTGGACACGCTCCTCCATGGCCGGCCTGCAACGCTGCCCTGGAAGATGGCGCTCATCGCCGGCATCATCGGCATACCCATGTTCTTCGAGATCGGGCTCGTGCTGCTCATTCCCGTGGTGATGCTCGCTGTGCACCGCTCCAAGGGCCCGGCAATGCGTCTTGGCATTCCGGCCTTGGCCGGTTTGTCGGTCCTCCACGGTTTCATCCCGCCGCACCCGGGCCCGTTGGCCGCGATCGGCATCCTGCACGCCAATGTCGGTGTGACCCTCGCGTTTGGACTACTCATAGCCATTCCGACCGTGATCATCGCTGGTCCCCTCTTTGGTCGTCTCGCCGCACGGATCGTGCCGATCGGAGCCGCAGGCGCTGGCCTCGCCGTTACCGTTGGAGCCGGCGAGAACGCCGAGACGGCCAGATCGCAAGGCCCCGGCGCGAAGGCCGCCAGTTCGCGCGGCGACGCGCCCGTCGGCAAGGCGCAGGATCCACAAGCAACGCGCAGCCCGTCCTTTGGCTGGACCTTGGTGACCCTGCTGTCACCGTTGGTGCTCATGCTGATCAAAGCCGGGGCAGACATTTGGATGGACAAGAACGCGCCGCTCCGGCCTCTGCTGGACTTCATCGGCGACCCGGTCTTTGCCCTGCTCGTGGCGGTGCTTTTGGCAATGGTGACTTTCGGTACGAGGGTCGGCTTCTCAGCCTCCATTCTGACGAAGAAGATCGGCGAGAGCCTGTTGCCGATCGTCGGGGTCATGCTTATCGTCGGCGCGGGCGGCGGCTTCAAACAAGTACTCGTCGACGGCGGCACCGGAACCGCGATCGCCAAGATCGCGGTCGCTGCCAGCCTGTCGGCACTGGTGCTGGGTTGGATCATCGCAGTGCTGATTCGTCTTGCCACCGGCTCGGCGACTGTTGCCACAGTGACGGCCGCAGGAATCATCGCACCGCTGGCAACCGGCTTGTCCCCGGCTCAGCTGGCGCTGGTTGTGCTCGCCATCGGTGCCGGATCGCTGTTCTTCTCCCATGTCAATGACGCCGGCTTCTGGCTGGTCAAGGAATACTTCGGACTGACGGTAGGCCAGACGATCAAGACCTGGTCAGTCATGGAAACGATAATTTCCGTCGTCGGATTCGGATTCACGCTGCTGCTATCCGTTTTCGTCTAGTCAGGACCGGCACAACGAAGGCCCTCCGCCGCGATCTGCTTTAGAGGGAGGCACGCGCCTCATCGGCGTTCAAAAGCCTTCCACCAAGCCCGCCATTCTGGTGAAGATCGCCTCGCATCAACTCGAGCCTGCCGGCCGCCTCGATTCCGCCGGCTTTGACCGGGTCAAAGCCAGCGACACGAATGAGCCGCTCCACCGTTTCGGCCGCAGCGTCGTCGTCGGTTGCGTAAAACAGAACTGCCCGCCCGGATGGCCGGTTGGCTGCCGAACCCAGCGCGTCGGCCCCCAATGTGCCGAAGGCCTTCACGAAATGCGCGCCATCAGGGAGAAGGTCTGCCACGATCGATGCTGCTCATTGGCCCTCCGGCAGCGTCGTGGTGTAGCCGCCGTGGCCATCAGGCCCGATCGGGTTGGTCGGGTCGATGACGACCTTGCCGAGCAGGGCGTCTGACAGTTGGGAGATGAGTTCCTTCTCGGTGTCCAGCCACACGGCCATCACGACAGCTTCAGCCTGTGACACGGCATCGCCGACGCTCGCCGAACTCGCCAATGCACCGAGCTCAGCGGCCAACGATTCAGCATGGGATTGATCGCGGGCCGCCAAGACCACCGGCTCGCCGCCTTGAACAAGATGGCGGGCGACACTGGACCCGATGTTGCCGGTTCCAATAATTGCAGTTGTCACGTCAACCTCCAGATCATGGTTATCGAGAATTGCCCTGTTCTGATCGTACGCGCGGCGCAAATTGCCAACCATAGGCTGCTTGTCTGCGAGATGAGTCGGCACCGCCTGCTGTTCTCACCGGGCGGGGATCCGACGTCGGTCAGCTGCGGGCCTACGGCGTCTCCGGCATGTCTGCGGGCCGGACGCTGCGCCGGATGATGCCCAGCTGCTCGAGCTGGGCCGACATCCCTGCACCGTCCGGAGAGTAAATCCAGGGAATCCCCGGCGTGGGCTGAGCCGCGGACTTTGACCGCCCGCCTGCGAGCACCGCTTCCCCGACGGAAAGCTGGCGGATCGCGATTGCCCTGACGTTCTGCGGATGGCGTTGGGCGAACTCGGCATAGATCGCTTCGTCGTGCTGTCCATCGTCGCCAACCAGCAGCCACTTGACGCCGGGGAACTCCGCCGCGAGACGTTCCAACGAACTCCTCTTGTGCTCCTGTCCGCTGCGGAACCAGTGGTCCGGGGTGGGACCCCAGTCGGTCAGGAGCTTGGGACCGGCGGGATATAAATTGCGGGACAGGAAGCGTGACAGTGTCGGAGCGACGTTCCACGCTCCGGTCGACAGGTACACCACGGGGGCCGACGGCGCCGTCCTCACGATCCGCTCGTACAGCACAGCCATGCCCGGCGTCGGGGTCCTCGCGTGTTCGTCGAGTACGAAGGTGTTCCAGGCGGCTAAGAATGGACGGGGCAGCGCCGTGACCATCACTGTATCGTCAATGTCGGAGACGACACCGAAGTCTGCGTCGTCCGCGACGATTTGCACAGGGGCTTCCACGATCCTGGATCCGCCGGATTGCACGGTGATCATATGCCAGCCGACGTCGAGGGCTGCCGGGATTTGGGCGTCGACGACACCTCCGCGGTCGGCTTCGACGTCGTGGTCGATGCCCGCAATCGTCACCCGCACGGTGGCATGTGCCACGGGCGCGCTCGTGAAATTGCGCCAACCGCGCATGCCATCTTTCAGCGGTTTGAGCGTACCTGCCTGGGCGCCGCTCCCGCCGTCCCGTGGTTCACTGCGGACAATGCGCGCCAAAACCCGGACCCATGAGGTGGTGCCGTAACCGGTGTAAGGGATGACGGTCTCCACCCGACCGCGCCGGATCGCGAGACGCGTCTGGAACCTGAGCCAGGCATCGTCGATCCTCAGGGCCAGGTGGCGGCCTGCGCCGCTCGACGACGTCGGGCCCACGCTCTCAACGCTGTTGGACAGAGCGCGCGGCTTCACAGGGAGGGGACACATGCGTCCAGTCTGACATGGCGCTCCCCAAGCCTACGCACGGGCCGTGCTGGCCAATCCGCTGGTTTGCGCACACGGAGCCGGGCCGCCGACCTGGATCCCTGCCCGTACACCGTGCCAGCCGCGCGCCGGACTCTTTCTCCCAACGTGAATCCGCCGTAAAGTCCCCGGTAGGCTCCGTCCTGGACCGTGCAAACGAACACTTGGAGGTTTTTCTCATGTCGCGCATCATGCGGTTCGACCACGTCGGCGTCACTGTTCAGGACCTCGACCACGTGGCGGCGTTCTTCGTGGGACTCGGGCTCGAGATCGAGGGCCGGACCTTTGTGGAGGGCGAGTTCATTGATACGGTCACAGCGATCCCGGACTCCCGCACCGAGATCGTCATGTTGCGGACGCCAGGCGGAGGAACCGGGGTGGAGCTATCCAGCTTCGTCAGGCCAGATCCGCAGCCGGGGTCGCCCGCCGCCATGGCCAACGAACTCGGGCTTCGCAGCTTGTCTTTCGAAGTCGACGATCTTCAAGCGAGGGTCGACCGGTTGGCTTCGGAGGGGTACGGGTTGGTCGGTGGCATCGGCCAGTACGAGGGAGCCTGGCGCATGGCGTACGTTCGAGGTCCAGAGGGGATCATTGTGTCCCTGGCTGAGCGGATGAGCTAAGGATCGGCACGAGCAAGGCCCTCCCACCCAACGTTTCCGAAGGTCAAAGGGCCTTCACTGTGGAGCTAAGGAGCTTCGAACTCCTGACCTCTTCTCATGGGAGGGCACATTTCGTTGTCTTCCAAGGGTTGCCCTCTCCAAACGCGCGAATGCTGCATCATCGTCTTCGGCGCCGTCCTTCCGACGCAGATCGTCTACCCCCGATGGACCCCTCAGTGGCTCGGATCCGAGGAACACGAGTATCATGGCAAAAAGTTCACCAAATTCACCCGGATACCCAAATTCACCAAATTCACCCAAATTCACCTGAGGAACGTGGCGTGCTCAACATGGACAACCCGTTCCGGCCTACGGCCGGAGCCACCCCACCGGAAGTCATCGGCCGCTCCGGACTCCTGGATGAATTCGAATATGGCCTTCAGCTCGGTTCCGGAGCCCCTGGACTCCTGTCCATCTTCACCGGTGCCCGCGGCATCGGCAAGACGGTCATGCTGGGAGCTGCCCATGACCTTGCCCAGGAGCACGGATGGGCAGTGGTGGCCGAGACCGCGACCGGAACCTTCATGGGTCGGATCGGCGAAAAGATGCGCCGACTCATCCAGGAGCTTGACGACCAACCCGAATCCCGCCGTCGTATCACAGGGATTTCGATTGCCGGGTTCAGTGTCACGTCCCAACTTTCGCCCGAACGCCAGGTGGACTGGTGGGAACTGGGGGAAACACTCCTGAAGCTTCTCGACGAACGCGGGACCGGGCTCCTCATCACCGTCGACGAGATCCATGCCGCCGACCGAGCCGAACTGGCCCAGCTGGCGGCCAACGTCCAGCACTTCATCCAAGACCGGCTGCCCATCGCACTGATCTTTGCAGGCCTTCCCTCTGCCGTATCTGATCTCCTGAACGAGGGCGTGGCAACATTCCTTCGCAGAGCAGACAAGATCGATCTCCATGCCGCCGCGGTACGCGATGTCGAGACATCCTTCACGGAAACCTTCGCCGCCGCCGGGATCACCATCGACCCGGACCTGGTGCACAAGGCAGCGACAACCACCGGAGGCTACCCCTTCCTCATCCAACTGGTCGGCTACTTCCTCTGGCGCGAGGCCGAGAATAACAACGGCGGCCTCTCCTCCGCCGCCGTCGACCGGGCAATTGCCGCCGCCATCCGACGCAACGAACGCGTCGTCATTGAAGCCGCCCTCGCCGCGGCATCCGCCAAAGACCAGGAGATCCTGCACGCAATGGCCATCGACAATGGACCCTCCACGGCCGGGGACATCGTCCGGCGGACCGGTTCACGGCCCACTCTCGTGGCCAAATACCGGACCAGACTCCTCGCCGCAGGCCTCATCGAATCAACCGGCCACGGAAAAACCGGCTTCGCCATCCCCGGACTGCGGGAATACCTCCGCAAAAATCAGCCAAACTGACCGCTGCCGGTCGGCGACGGACCTCCTCCACCCACCCGGCAGAGACTTCCAGCAGGCGGGGCTCAGACCCGCTCGAGTTTGCGGAGGCGCTCTCCGCAAACGGCGTGACCGAAAGCGTTAAACAGGTTCTCGCTGTGGTGCCGGGGCCGGGAGGATATGGCCGTCGGGTTGGCCCCATTTTCGACGCAAAAAAGGCCCTCACCCCCACGTTTCCGCAGGCCAAAGGGCCTTCCCCGTGGAGCTAAGGAGATTCGAACTCCTGACCTCTTCGATGCGAACGAAGCGCTCTACCAACTGAGCTATAGCCCCTGGTCAACTGTGCATTGCCAGTGTCCCTAGGCTACAAACTATCTTCGCGCTTTGCCAACCACGACTCGAACGTGTCTGTCCCGGTCCGCTGGCTTGGCACCAAATTCAGTCCGTTCCGAAGATATTTGCCCATCGCTCCGGGCAACGGCACCTCTACGATCCGTCCAGAACGCCCGGTCGCCTTGAGCCAGATCTCAGCGAGTTCACGCATGGTCCGGATGTCCGGTCCGCCGATGGTTCGTGTCCGGTGTCGCTCAGCGGAAGGTTCCCCCATGGCCTCGGCAAGCAACTCCGACGCCACGTCCAAAGGCGAAATCGTTTGAAAGCGGGCACCCTTGAAGACCGGGATGAGGCGAATTTTCGCCGCGGCCTGGAAAACCGCCGTCAGGAGGCTGTGGAACTGGGTGGCCCGCACAACAACCGTCTCAAGCGCAGAATTCGCGTAGACCCGTTCTTTGTCTGCCTTGGAGCCATAAAACGCCGCGTTGCTCTGGTCGCAGTTGATGATCGAGAGGACAACAGCCTTGCGGACACCGGCACCGGAGGCCGCGGCGAGCAGGCGCGCGCCGCCGTCGGCGAAATTCTTGAGGGCTTTCCCGAACTGCCCTTCCAAGCAATCGATCACGACGTCGGCCCCGTGCAGGGCTTCTGCCAGCCCGGCCCCTGTGGTGACGTCAGCCTGAAAGTAGCGGGCGCCGTCGTGATGGGCTGGCGACGTGCCCGACGGCGGCCGGCGGCTCAGCACCGTCACGTCGAGGCCGGCGTCGAGCGCCAAGCGGACGACTTCACGGCCCACCTGTCCCGTGCCACCTGCGACGCAGACAGTAGTCAAGGGAGGCTATGCCCGGCGGCGCTGCAAAACGTCGTCGAGGTTGCTGAGGGCACTCTGGGGCTTGCCGTGCTGTACCTGGACCGACGGACCCGCGGACGGCGCGCTGGCCGGCTTCAGCGTCGGCTTGCCGAGCGGCTTGGGGGCCTCAGGCAAGTCGAGGGGTTCGGGCGCCGGTCGAGGCGCCTTGGCGGCGTCGACGTATGTTGGTTTGGGTACGTCCACCGGCCGCCATTCAGACTCTTTGGATTCCGCCGTAAACCGGACTGTGTTGTCGCCGGCGGCGACGGCAACGTTAAGGGCGGCCTGCCGGAGCTCGACGGCGGTCAGTCGGGTCGCCTCACGGGCGTGGGCTTCGGCGTCGAAGATCTTGGTCGCAGGTCGGTCCGACGCCGGCGCATTTGCGCGGGGGCTCTCGACCGCGGGACCCATTGCATTACGGAAGGCCCTGTTCATCTTCGCCCGGCGGTCCCTGATGGCGAGCCGGCGAAGCAGGAAAACGGTCCCGACCACACCGACGATGGATGCCAGCGGCAGCCAACCCGAAACGAGGCCAAGAATGCGAAGAACGCCTGAAACGGCCGCCGTGAGCAGCAGGAGGAGACCGCCGAGTGCAAGGGCGCAGCGCCCGTATCTGACTTTGAAGACCGCCGCATCCGATGCAGCATCACGCCGTTCGCCGGCGCCGGCCGATACCTCGGGCAATGCGGTTGCGGTGCTCTGCATGGTTTCCATTGCTTTCTCCTGCCGAGGGGTGATTGACAGAACCACCCCGGCTTGCAGTTCATGAGCGTCTTCGTCGATGACATCTGCCGGGATGTCACCGGCCATTTGGACGTGGTTGTGACGATTCCGCAGTATGTATGGCGCAACCCAAACAATCCACAGCGCGACAGCAATGACCAATATCACCGAGCTGCTGAGAGGGAAGTCCACAATCAAAACCGTAGAAGGAAATACGCAGAGGCCGCCGCATTGCCCACGGTGTGTCGTCGGAGAGTCGGCAAATCAATGGATTTACCGGCTCTCATCCACTGGGCCGACTAGTTGGCTCCGCGTCTCAGCCAAGCGGCCAGCAAACCGCCGGGGACCTCTTCCGAGGTCAACGCAAAGCTTCGGTGGTCAGCCCATTCTCCGTTGATGTGGAGGAAACGCTCACGGCGGCCTTCGTCACGGAATCCCAGCTTCTCAACGACGCGTAGGCTCGGCCCGTTCTCGGGCCTGATGTTGATCTCCATCCGGTGCAGGCCCAGAGCCTCAAAGCAATGGTCGGTGGCCATGGCAACCGCGGTGGGAGCTATTCCGCGGCCGGCCCGCGCCTGGTCGACCCAATAACCAAGCGTGGCCGTCATCGCCGACCCCCACATTATCGAGGAGACCGTGAGCTGCCCGACGATCCTGGGCTCGGGGAACCCGGGAATGCGCTCCGTGATCACGAACGGAAGGGCACTCGCTTGCCGAGCCTGCGAGTTGAGGGAAGCCACCATCTGCCGATAATTCGGCAGGCGACCGCCAGGGGCCGGGTTGGAGGCTTCCCAAGGCGCCAGCCAATCACTGTTGCGTGAGCGGACCTCGGTCCATTCCTTCTTGTCCCGGTAGTGAATGGGACGCAAGATGAGGTCGCCACTCTCCAACGTCACCGGCCAAATGGCCGACCCCCACACGATGAGCTACTTGCTGAGGCCGGCGGCGAAGCCGGGCAACCACTCACGCAGACCGGGACCGAGATCTTCGCTGTCGCACGCCAGCTGGACGCAGGCTTTGAGGTAGCTCAGCTTGTCCCCGGTGTCGTATCGACGGCCACGGAAGACCACTCCATACACGCCGCGGCCTTCGCCCTCCTCGGCGGCCAGGACCTGGAGGGCATCCGTCAGTTGGATTTCCCCGCCACGTCCCGGCTCGGTGTGCTCAAGGACGTCAAATACGGCGGGGTGAAGCACGTAGCGGCCAATCACGGCCAGGTTTGATGGAGCTTCATCTGCGGCTGGCTTTTCCACAAGCTGCTTGATCCGGACGTAGCCGTCTTCGCCGATATCCTCGATGTCAGCGCAGCCATAGGAACTGATCTGGGAGGGCTCCACCTCAATGAGGGCTACGACTGATCCGCCGGTCTTCTGCTGGACCTCAATCATGTCGCTGAGGAGTGTGTCCCGGGCGTCGATCAGATCGTCACCGAGAAGAACCGCGAACGGCTCATAGCCGACGTGCTGCTTGGCACGCAGCACCGCATGGCCCAAGCCCTTGGGGTCGCCTTGGCGAACATAGTGGATGTCGCCCAGGCCGCTCGTGGCCTGTACAGCGTCCAATTTGGTGATGTCTCCCTTGGCCTCAAGGGTCGCTTCAAGCGCCGGGACACGGTCAAAGTGGTCTTCCAATGCGCGTTTGTTGCGTCCCGTGATCATCAGGATGTCGTTGAGGCCGACGCCCACGGCTTCCTCAACCACGTATTGGATGGCCGGCTTATCGACCACCGGCAGCATTTCCTTGGGCATGGCCTTTGTAGCCGGCAGGAATCTGGTACCGAGCCCCGCAACGGGGATCACGGCCTTGCGGACGGCGCAGCTATTGGAAGTCACCGGACTAATCTAACGGAAGGAGCTGGACATTGGGCAAAAGAGTCCCGGGGCGCACAGCGGTGAAGCTCCCTTTCCTGCCCATCCCCGGGCCGCACAGCAGCAAGAACTGGAGCAAAGATGACTTTGAAGGACGATATCCGCCGGGACAACCGCAAGCGCAGGCTCACCTTGACCGCGCAACAGCGTGCTGACGCTGGAACGGGGATTGCCCGCCATGGCCTCCTGTGGGCGGATGCGGTTACCCAAGGGAATCCGTCGACTTTCGCGGCTTATGTCGGCGTGGCTGCCGAGCCGCCGACAATGCCCTTGCTCGCTGCGCTCCACGCCGCCGGGCACCGGGTCCTCCTTCCCGTCTGTGAACCGGAACGGCGTCTGAGCTGGGTCTATTGGACACCGGAAACGTCTTTTGTCCGCTCGAACTACGCCCCGATTGACGAGCCCGTGGGCGAACGATTCGACAGTGGCGCCATCAAGGATGCGGCTGGAATCTTCCTTCCGGCCACCGCGGTCGATGAAAGCGGAAACCGTATCGGGCAAGGGGGCGGTTACTACGACCGGCTCCTCGACAAGCTCGACGCCGACGGGCAGCGTCCGCCGACTGTCGCCGTCGTATATGACCACGAAGTGTTGCCCGCGGGGACGATCCCCGCACAATCGTTCGACAAGCCCGTGGCCGAGGCACTTACCCCTAACCGGGTTGTACGCCTGGTTGCGGCGGCTTGACCGAGTTTGAGGTCTGTCTACTCCGCCACATTCCGTAGTAGCGGCCTCGACTCCGGATGATAGAATTGGCACTCAGGCCCTGCGACTGCTAATGGACGGAACAATCCGCCTTGGCAGCACAGGACCTGCAGTTCGTCCCGGAGGAGGATCACCAGTGCCCACATATGCCTATGCCTGCAAAGACTGCGGACATGCCTTTGACATCGTTCAGACTTTCACGGACAGCTCGCTGTCCGACTGCCCTGAATGCCAAGGGTCGTTGCGTAAGAAGTTCAACAGCGTGGGCGTCGTCTTCAAGGGATCGGGCTTCTACCGCACCGACTCCCGGGATTCCAAGGGAAGCACCGTTTCGGCCGCTCCCGCCGCACCAGCTGCGTCTCCGGCTCCGGCGGCTGCCGCGAGCTGATAGCCGTTTCCGGCTGCCCCCGGTTTTCCACAAAGCACGACGTTTCCACATAACTCAACGTTTCCACATAGCTCAATAGGGCCCTGCCACGGGACCTGCGTGCCCCGTTAGCGTGGCACCATGCCAAAAATCCCGAACGTATCCCCGGGCCCTGTGCCTGCCGGATCTTCGTCGCTTCCGCGCGATAGGATCCCGTCGCCGATGAGCATGGCCCGTACGCGTCGCCTTCAGGTTCTTCCTTTCAGGGCGGCGGGCGGGCGCCTCGGCGCTCCCACGCGACAATCCGGGCATCGACGCTTCGCTGGCTGGCTAAACCACAACCGCCGCCTCGTGGTGGCCCTTCTGCTATGCGTGGCCGCCGGGATCGCGGTCCACCAGCTGACTCCCCCTTCGGAGCAGCGAGTCACGGTCCTGGCCGCCGCGCGGGATCTTCCTGCCGGGTCCACTTTGATGGATTCCGACCTCAAACCCCTCGAAGTCCTTCCAGATGGAGTTCCCGCGGGGGCGCTCTCCCCCAAAACCGGATACGGCGGGAAGCAGCTTGCCTCGCCCCTGCGAAAGGGGCAGATCCCCACGGACGCCCAACTCCTGGGACCGGGCCTGCTCACCGGCACCGCACCCGCGACGGCGGCCGTTCCACTTCGCATGGCCGATCCCGCTTCAATCCAGCTCATCTCGCCGGGCCAGGTGGTCGACGTTGTGCTCACCGCAGCAGATGGGCCTGAAGGGCCCGGCAAGAAATCCGAACTCCTGGCATCTGCGGTCCCGGTCTTGTGGACATCCGGGCAGGGAGGCAAGGCCACCCAATGGTTGGGCACGAACGAGGCGGACGGCCTTGTGGTTGTCGCCGCCAATCCGCAACAGGCCGAAATCCTCGCCGGAGCTTCCACGCGAGGGAAACTGTTCTTTGTCCTCGTCAATCCCTCTGACAACCGGCAATCCCGAGCCCCGGCCGGATAACCACGAGCAAATGGAGGGTTCAGCCCCAGTGCGGGGGCCTTTGCTCCTTCAGCCAGGCGTCGTGGTCATAGCCAGGCTCATCGCCCCAACGGCGTGGATCATCCTCGGAGGCTTTCTTGGGCAGAATACTCTCTCCTGCCGGCTTCCGCTCCGGTGCGGGCTTCACTTTTGTTTTCTCCTGCTCGTCCAACTCCGCGTCAGGGCCCAGCGCATCGGCACTGGTGTCCGCAGCGCACTTGGATTGAGTGCTTTTGCTTTCCGCCATTGCGCTTCCTTAGGGGATCGCCGGTCCCGAGCCAGTGCCTTGCGTACCGCGGGGGCCTTGCATACCATCAGGCCCGGCCGTGGCATGGTCCGCCTGACTGTTCAGTTCCAATTGTTCAACATCAACATCCAGGAATCCATCCTGGACGGCACTATACGAGGGTGCCGTCGGCTTCTCCAGCCCCAGATAGGAACCGATGCGGTCGGCGCAGGACGAAGGATCCGTGAATACTTCAATGGTCCACAAGGACATGTAACGCCAACCCAGGCGTTCCAGAAGTTGGGGCCGGAGCCTGCTGCGCTCCCTGACGCTCATGCGGCGGTACCGTTCCGTGCCATCCGATTCAATGGCCACCGGGGTGGGCATTTCGGTGTCATCGCGACCTATGGTGTGCACGGGATCGGCTGCCGCGGCAATGTCCAAGGCTCCATCGTAGTGGTGCCACACCCGGGCTCCGCGTGCACGGAGCCGCTCGCCCAGATCCGCCACCAACGGATCCTCACCGAGCGCCTGCTCGCTGGCAGCAGCCCTGGTGGCGGGCGTCCCCAGGTCCGAATTCCCGGACAATTCACGGTCCAGGAGTTCATGGAAATCAACGGCGCCGTGAGCCAACCTGTCCAGGTCGAGGTCCTCCGGACGGAAGCAGCTCAGGACGTGCAACGACCTCCGGGATCGGGTCATTGCCAAGGCAAACTTGTTTCGCCCGCCTTCGACGGAGAGCGGCCCGAAACTGTGCAGAGCCCGGCCGTGCGGGGTGCGCCCAAAGCCCAGGGAGAAGATGATGTGGTCGCGGACCAGTCCTTGTGCGCGCTCCAAATCCACCACGCGGAAGGACTCCGCACCGGCGTTGAAGAAACCCGAGAGCAGCGGATAGTTGGGGAGCTGGAGCCTGATGGCCTCGCCGATCCTTGCGGCATGCCGCAGGCTTGCGGTGACCACGGCGAGCGAGGTCCTTGGCCGCAGACTGGCGTGTTGAAACACCAGGTCAACCACACGGTTCACTTCCGCGGCGACCGATTCGACACCTTCGTGATCCGCCCCGGGAAGGCCAGTACCATCCGGGATGTACTCAACTACCACCGAGCGGTCCAACCCGGTTACGGACTGCCCGTCCGGCAGCCGGCGAAGGCCACCGTTGTAGTAGTTCTTGCTCAACTGCAGCACGAGATCTTCGTCGACCGCGCGATACACCCAGTTCAACTGCCAGGTGGGCAGGACCCGGGCCAGGGCATTGAATGCACTGTCCACGGTGTCTTGGCTTGCGGCTCCGGCCATGGGTGGCTCCACGGCGACGCTGAAAGTGCGGGCATTGGCGATCTTCGCGTCGCCAAAGGCAACCACTTGCTGGGCCCGGGCAATGGCCGGCAGGACGGCCTGCAACGATGTGCTCTCGGCATCGAGAATCACCACCGCGTCGAATTTTTGTTCTGCGGGCAAGAGGCTCGTCAGCAGGTACGGACTGATGGACCACACCGGAACCAAGCGGGACACAAGGGCGGGCGCCTGGGCACTGAGCGCGGACAGGGTAACGCGGCCGTCTTTGATCAGGTTCCGCAGGAGCTCCGATTGGCGGGGGTGTTCGGCGATTCCAGCCCGCCACATTTCGGCAAGTTTCCACCGCAGGCGCGCGGCCCCGCTGGCAATGTGCGCGTGGTCCGCCAGGCGGTACTCCGCTTCGAGACGGCGAAGGGAATCGCCGTCGGACATCGCGAGGTAGTCGTCACCGCTGATCATCGCTTCCAGGGCGGACTGCCACCAGGCGAGGTCCAGTTCCGCGGCAACAGATTCGGCAGGCACTTCGCGTTCAGCCAGGTCAGCAAGAAGCTCGGCGAGTCCGTGCTCGCGCATGTTCTCGACCAGAAGCGTGCGCTCCGGGAGCGTCTCCAAAGTGCCGGTGTCCGCCACAAGGCGCTCAAGCCGCTCCAAGAGATCCTCGTAGCGCGTCGCGTGGAGGTCGCCGCCGGCCGCGGTGTGTTGGAGGCAATCGCCCAAGCGGCGGAGATCCCGGTCCAGTTCGCGGTAGCTCGCGCCGAGGTCGGCAAGTCCGGAGGGCACTGCCGGATGGCGCTGGGTGGTCGCGTACTGGGCCCACAGTGCCCGCTGTTCCTGAACGAGCGCCAAGGAGCTGTGCAGATCCGCAATGTGGACACCGGGGCGGACATATTCCTTTGCCACACGACGCAAGCGGGAGCGCTGCATCGAGGGCATCTCGACTCCCCGCTCACGGCGCCAAGCGGAGGTAGCGGTGGCCGAAATCAGGTCGTGGACCGGCCGGTCAAAAATATCCGGGGTGAACTTGTCCAGGCTCTCCCGGACCGCCATCAAGAGTTCAAGCTGCGCGCCCCATTCGGCGAAGTTCGCCCCAAGCCGGATTTCGGAGTGCTCCGCAACCTGGTTCATCCGTTCACGCAACCGGGGAAGTTGTTCGGCGGCACTGCTGGCCAGTTGCTGGGCTTCCTCGGTCTCCTTGCGCGTGACCAGGCGGGCCCCGTACCAAGGGCTCGACGTCGATTCACGGCTGAAGCTGCCAAGCTCCGCAGCGCGGCGCAGTCTCTCGGCCAGCTCGGCCCGGTCTTTGATATTGTCCAACACGCTGCGCTTCAAGCGCACCGTCGTAGCGGGGGCAGGGTGGATCGAGGTGAGCTCCGCGAGCGACTGCATTGCCTGGTAGGGCGAGCACCCCCAGCGCTGCCGTACGTTGTGCAAAGACGCGACGTGGTCCATGAGTGCATGGCGGTGCTCGGTCAAGGTCTTGTGGAGATTCGCGAGTTGCGGCTCCAGCGACTTCTCGTTGCGGATAATCGCGCTGACCAGTTGACCCTTGAGCTGCTGGGGCGTGGCACCGTTGCCTGGCCTGAACAGCATCGATTCAAGGCCAAGGGCTTCAAAATGGCCGGCCAGGCCGTTGAGGCTCGCCCGCCGGTCGCCCACCACAAGCACCGACTTCCCCTCGTTGACGAGGGCACCGATGGCGTTGATCGCGGTTTGGGTCTGGCCGCTGCCTGGTGGGGTGCTCACCACCAGCGAGTCCCCTGCCCGGACGGCATCCACGACGTACTGCTGATCCGAGTCCGCGTCCAGGAGCAGCGATTCTTCGGCGGGGTCGCGCTCGTCGAGGTTCGGGAACCGTCCGGACTTGATGGGTTCGGGTTCCACATCGCCGCCGTTGGCGGCTTCAAACAGGGAGGCAACGACGCTGCTGTTCTCGTTGATCCAGGGGTCGTCCAAGTTCCCGGACAGATCCGCCAACGTCGTGATGAGGAGATTGGGGGTTACTTCGGCACCGTGGATCGGTTGTACCAGTGTGGCAAGACGGTCGAGGACCGGCAGCGGGTCAAGGCGCGCGGTGTTGTAGGCCATGCGGCTCACGGCGTTGACGTCAAAGACGATTCCATGGACGGTCTTCAAATGCCGGACCAACGCGGGGTTGATGCCTGCTTGCTCGGTCAGTTGCAGCTCGTAGTCGTCTTCGCCCGTCCGCGCCGTGAGTGAGATGGCTGCCAACATGACGGGGGCGGAGACTCGTTGGGGTTTCCCTCCCACCGCCGACGTCCACACGACCGTGCCGCAGGAGAGATAGCCGGCGTCGATTCCCCGGTCATTTCCCAGTTCGAAAATCTTTGAGCGAAGGTTCCTGGCTGCACGCGCGGCAACAAGATACTGCTGGCGATCCCGGATCAAGGTGGAAAGACGGGTCCGACGTCCGGCGAGGAGCTGTGCCAGGCCTGAGGGGTGGCCGTTGCTTAGGTCTATCGACCCTTCCGGCGTCTTGACGAAGCGCAGCATGGTGTCCGCGCCAGTCACGGGCTTGAGCCCCGACAGCCATTTCCGAAGCTCTATGGAGCTCTCTTCGTGGCTTTGACCTACTGACACCGCTGCCTTCTTTTCTGTTATAGCTCGAGACGACTTGGACCAAATCGGCATACTTTCGAGGGTAGCGGGAATCGACCGGCAGTCCGCACCGCAACACTGGTGGAAAGGCAAATTGGCGCTGATTTCAGGGGAAAAACAAAGTGACCGGCCCCTGGAACAGAGGCCGGTCACTCAGAATGCTATTCCCACTCGATGGTTCCCGGCGGCTTGCTGGTGACATCAAGTACCACGCGGTTGACGCCATCAACCTCGTTGGTGATCCTGTTGGAGATCCTGGCGAGGAGGTCATACGGAAGCCTCGACCAGTCGGCGGTCATGGCGTCCTCGGACGAAACCGGACGCAGCACGATCGGGTGTCCGTAGGTGCGGCCGTCGCCCTGCACGCCAACGCTGCGGACGTCGGCCAGCAGCACGACAGGCATCTGCCAGACGTCATTGTCGAGTCCGGCCGCCGTGAGTTCAGCCCGCGCAATCGCGTCCGCCTTGCGAAGGAGGTCGAGCCGTTCCTTGGTCACGTCGCCGACGATGCGGATACCGAGGCCGGGTCCGGGGAACGGCTGGCGTCCGACGATCTCCTGCGGCAAGCCGAGCTGCGCGCCCACGGCACGAACCTCGTCCTTGAACAGCGCGCGGAGCGGTTCAACGAGTTCGAACTGCAGGTCCTCGGGAAGGCCGCCCACGTTGTGGTGGCTCTTGATATTCGCGGCACCTTCGCCGCCGCCGGATTCGACGACGTCCGGGTACAGGGTGCCCTGGACGAGGAACTTGATGCTCTCGCCTTCGGACGCAGCCTCGGCGATGATGGCCCGCTCTGCTTCCTCAAACGCACGAATGAACTCGCGGCCGATGATCTTGCGCTTGGTTTCGGGATCGCTGACCCCGGCCAGGGCGGACAGGAAACGCTCCTGCTCGTTGGCGACGTAGAGTTTGACGCCGGTAGCGGCAACGAAGTCACGCTCGACCTGTTCGGCTTCGCCTTCGCGCAGCAAGCCATGGTCCACGAAGACGCAGGTCAGCTGATCGCCCACGGCGCGCTGCACGAGGGCTGCGGCAACGGCCGAGTCGACGCCGCCGGAGAGGCCGCAGATGACCTTGGAATCGCCGATCTGCCGGCGGATCCGGTCCACCTGCTCGTCGAGGATGTTGCCTGTGGTCCAGTTCGGCTTCAGGCCTGCCCCGTTGAACAGGAAGTTTTCCAGAACCTGCTGGCCGTGGACGGAGTGCTTTACTTCCGGGTGCCATTGAACGCCGTAGAGATGCTTCTCTTCGTTCGCGAAAGCAGCCACAGGTGCTCCGGCGGTGGTCGCCAGGACCTCGAAGCCTTCAGGAGCCTCGTGAACGGAGTCTCCGTGGCTCATCCAGGTGTTCTGGGAGTCCGGGACACCTGCAAGGATGGAGCGCGCCTCACCGACGGTGGTGGCCTCGGTAGCGCCGTACTCCCGCAGACCGGTCTGAGCGACCTTGCCGCCGAGCGCGTTCGCCATGGCCTGGAAGCCGTAGCAAATACCGAAGACCGGGACGCCGGCCTCGAAAAGGTCCGCGCCAACCCTCGGGGCACCCTCGGCATAAACGCTTGAAGGTCCGCCTGAGAGGATGATCGCTGCCGGGTTCTTGGCCAGAAGCTGCTCGGTGGTGAACGTGTGCGGAACAATTTCCGAGTACACATTCGCTTCGCGGACGCGGCGGGCAATCAGCTGCGCGTACTGGGCACCGTAGTCAACAACCAGCACCGGCTTCTGGGAAGTCTGAGCTTCAGAACTGAAGGGTGCGGTGGGAGTAGTCACCATAACAGCCTACTTTGCCGGGATGCCCCGGTGCACCTTGAAGCCGGTCGTGAAGCCCGGAAATCAATCCGACGTTAGCGATCTCACAGTGACCGCCGCACCACGCCCGTCAGTAGCGCTTGGAGGCCTGCGGATTCGCGGCGAGTTCCATCTCTACCTCAGAGTGGAACTTCTTCTCCACGATGAAGGACATGAGAGGGACGACGCCGCCCAAGGCGAGCAGGACGAGCTTGGTGAACGGCCAGCGCATGAGCGACCACAAGCGGAAATCCGAGATGAGGTACAGCACGTACATCCAACCGTGGACGATCAGGACCCCCACGGAAACGTTGACCCCGCCCAGGACCGCCTTGGACTCGGCGTCGGCGAATCCGAAACCGAAAGGCTGACCGGTGATCGCATTGGTACCGCCGGCGAAGAGATACACGCCGAACACATAGCGCGCAACGAGTTCGGCGCACAGAAGCAACAGCATGGTGCCGGTGAGGTAAGCCATGACTTTGTAGAACTTCAGGGCCGAGCGGATCTGCGCCGTCGTTCCGCCGAAGCGGCGCTTCTTGGCCGCCCTTGGCTTCGCGGCGGATTCTCCGGACTGTTCGGGCTGGATGGCCGGTTTGGGCTCAATCATGGCTTTACCTGTTCTGGCTTGGCAATTGCTGGCAAATCGTCTGACGGGTGTTCGGCGTCGGGCTCTTCCTCGTCGTCTTCAAGGGTGCGCCGGTAGTCATCGGCCACCATGCGCCACCAGATGTAGAGGGCGAATCCTGCAAAGACAACCCATTCCACGGAGTAGAAAAGGTTGAGCCAGTTGATCTGTTGGTTGGGTGGTTGGGCCGGGATATTCAAGGGCTTCAGCTGCGCTGGAAGTGCGAGGGTCTTGCCCGCGGATACTTCCGACGTCGCGGCGACGAAGCCGGGATAGCTCGAGACGTCCCATGTGTTGATGAGTTCCGCGACGGAGACCGCAGAGGCGCGTCCCGCTCCGGCGTCGACGTTTGGCACCGGCGCCTCGGACGGCAGGAGCCGTCCGGTCAGTTCAATGGTGCCCGACGGCGGCGGCCCGGCTTGGGCGGGATCGGCGACCCAGCCGCGGGCCACGGGGATCCACGTCTTCCCGGTTGCGCCGACGCCGTGGAGGACAGGTGCTCCGTCGACCGCAAACGCGGTCACTACCCAGTACCCTTTTTGCCCTGCGAGCAGCCGGCCCTCCACGAGGACCTGCTTGGTGGGATCGTAACTACCCTTGGCACTGACCATTTGGTCCGACGCCGAACCCGGGAAGAACGTTCCAGGCTGCAATTCCCCGGTAAGCGGCTTGACCTGCTCCACAGCGGGGTCGTCAACCGGGGCGTCGCTCTGGGTGGATCTGCCGAACTGCCACTGGCTGAGCAGCACAAACACCCCGGAGAGCAGGAGCGCAAAGACAAGTCCTGCGATCCAGCGGGGCTTCAGAGCGGTTTTCAACACCCCTTAACCGTACTTCGTCAAGCTGTAGAACAGCTAAACGGGAGGGCCTGCCCCTTCCTCAGTGGTCGAAGAAAACCAAGCTGGAGTTGATCAGTTCGGCGATGACTTCGGGATCGTGGGCGCGCCGGAGGGATTCCCTGAACGATTCCTTGGACAGCGAGCGGGCCAAGGTCGCGAGGACTTCCAGGTGGTCCGAGAATGAGCTGGCGGGCGTAGCGATGAGCAGGACCAACGTGGCCGGTCCGTCGCTGGCGCCGAAGTCCAACGAATGACCGAATTTCGTGACACCAACAGCGATGGAGACCCTGGAGACATACTCGCTGCGGGCATGCGGAAGGCCAATGCCGCCCGGCAGCCCGGTAGCAAGTTGGTGCTCGCGCGAGTTGACGACTTCCAGGAAGCCCTCAAGGTCCGTGATGCGCCCGGCTGCGTACAGCCGTTCCGCGAGCTGGCCCGCGGCATCTGTTTTGTCTACCGCTTCCATCTCAAGGATGACGGTCTCCGGCGTGGTTAGTTCGGCATCATACGGGTCCAGTGGTTCCGCCAAGTCGTTTTCCCTCCAGTGTGGCCAGCCAACCCGGGCCGCTCAGCGGAGGGGAACGATGTCATCGACGCCCATGCGCGCAGCATCGGCCGATTCATCGTCGGGCTGCTGTTGGCTGAGCCGTTCAGCTTCCACCCGGGCCAGGTAGTGCTTGATTTCGCTTTCCCGCTGCGCATCGCTCCAGCCAAGAATTTCTCCCATCAGCTTAGCGACAACAGGGACCGCGGAAACACCTCTGTCCCACGACTCGATCGAGATGCGGGTGCGCCGGGTCAGGACGTCATGGACATGCCGGGCACCCTCATGGGTCGCGGCATAGACGACCTCTGCCGCCAAATAGTCGTCTGCCCCCGGCAGCGGCTCCGCCATCGCCGGGTTGTCCTTGATGATGGCGAGGACTTCCGGGGTCATGGAGCCGTAGCGGTTGAGCAAATGTTCCACCCTGGCAACGTGGACCCCGGCCTCGTCGGCGGTTCTTCCCCGCCTGTTCCACGCGGCTTTGAATCCCTCGGCGCCCAGGAGGGGGATGGTATCGGTGCAGCTCGCCGGCACGCGCTCGTCCATGGCCCGGGTCGCTTCGTCCACCGCGTCCTTCGCCATGACCCGGTACGTGGTGAACTTTCCACCCGCAACCACCACCAAGCCTGGAACCGGGTGCGCCACCACGTGTTCGCGTGAAAGTTTGGCCGTGGAGTCGCTCTCCCCCGCCAGCAGCGGACGCAGTCCGGCGTAGACACCTTCGACATCCTCACGGGTCAAGGGCCGCTTCAAGACACGATTGACGTGTTCAAGAACATAGTCGATGTCCTTGGTAGACGCTGCAGGATGCGCCTTGTCAAGCTTCCAGTCGGTGTCCGTTGTGCCGATGATCCAGTGCCGCCCCCAAGGTATGACGAACAGCACGGATTTTTCAGTCCTCAGGATCAATCCGACCGTGGACTGGAAGCGGTCGCGCGGGACCACCAGGTGGATGCCTTTGGATGCACGGACCTTGAGCTGGCCGCGATCCGTCACCATGGCCTGGGTCTCGTCCGTCCAGACTCCGGTGGCATTGACCACTTGCTTGGCGCGGACTTCGATGATGCTGCCGTCTTCCTGGTTTTCCACCTTGGCGCCGACCACGCGTTCGCCCTCCCGCACGAACGACACCACGCGCATCCTGTTCACGGCATGCGCTCCGTAATGTGCGGCCGTGCGGACGACATTGACCACCAGCCTGGCGTCGTCGACCTGTGCATCGTAGTAGCGGATGGAGCCGACGAAGGCATCGCTCTTGAGGCTGGGTGCTGCCCGCAGTGTTCCGCGCCGGAAGAGGTGTTTGTGCATGGGTACGCCGCGGCTGTGGCCGGAGGTGAGGCCAAGCGTGTCGTAGAGGAAGATGCCGGCACCAACGTAGGGCCGCTCCCAGAAACGCCGGGTCAGCGGATACAGGAACGGAACCGGGCGCACGAGGTGTGGGGCGATTTGCTGGATCAGCAAACCACGTTCCTGGAGGGCCTCCTGGACCAACGCAAAGTCGAGCATTTCCAGGTAGCGCAAGCCGCCGTGAATCAGCTTCGAAGACCGTGACGACGTGCCGGAAGCCCAGTCCCGGGCCTCGACAATGCCCACCGACAAACCGCGGGTCACCGCGTCCAGCGCCGCACCGGCCCCCACTACGCCTCCCCCGACGATGAGGATGTCGAGTTCCTTGCCAGGCTCCGTGGTTCCCCTGAGGACTTCGATGGATCTTTCCCGCGCCTCCGGACTCAACGCACCGGTTGATGCATCAATCCTTTGCGAACCATCTGCAACACTGCTCATTGGACGCCTCCCATCGCACAAGCCCGTAGTTCCCCACACTACTTCTTGTCCAGCGGCTTGGGCAGGGTTTTCGCCTGCGCTAAAGCGGCCCGAGCGGGAGCTACTGGCCCGAGTATGGCGAGACGACGACGTCGACCCGCTGGAACTCCTTCAGGTCCGAATAGCCCGTGGTCGCCATGGAGCGGCGGAGCGCGCCGATCAGGTTTGACGTGCCGTTGGTGTGGTGGCCCGGCCCGAAGAGTACTTCTTCGAGGGGACCGACGGTGCCGACGTTGACCCTGTCGCCGCGGGGCAGCTCAAGGTGGTGGGCTTCCTGGCCCCAGTGCCAGCCCTTGCCCGGGGCCTCTTCGGCACGGGCCAAGGCGCTGCCGAGCATGACGGCGTCGGCGCCCATGGCGATGGCTTTGACGATGTCACCCGAAGTACCCATGCCGCCGTCGGCTATCACGTGCACGTAGCGTCCGCCGGATTCATCCATGTAGTCGCGGCGGGCGGCGGCGACGTCGGAAATGGCGGAAGCCATGGGCGAATGGATGCCGAGGGCGCGCCGCGTGGTAGTCGTTGCGCCGCCGCCGAAGCCCACCAGGACGCCGGCCGCTCCGGTACGCATGAGGTGCAACGCCGGGGTGTGGCCGGCAGCCCCGCCGACGATCACGGGGACGTCGAGCTCATAGATGAACTGCTTGAGGTTCAGGGGCTCATGGTTCTTTGAGACGTGCTCGGCCGAGACCGTGGTGCCCCGGATGACAAAAATGTCGACGCCGGCGGCCACCACGGTCTTGTAGTGTTCCTGGGTGCGCTGCGGTGTCAGTGAGCCGGCCACCGTCACGCCCGATGCACGGATTTCCGCGAGCCTGGTGGTGATCAGTTCGGGCTGGATGGGGGCCTTGTAGAGCTCCTGCATGCGCCGGGTGACCGTCGGGCTGGCCGTTTCATCCGCGAGGGCAGAGATCTCGTCCAGCACGGACTGGGGATCTTCGTACCGCGTCCACAGGCCCTCGAGGTCCAGAACGCCCAGGCCGCCCAGCCGCCCAAGCGCGATGGCCGTTTCAGGCGACATCGCGGAGTCCATGGGTGCGGCGATCACGGGCATCTCAAACTTGTAGGCATCAATCTGCCATGAGACGGAAACGTCCTTGGGGTCGCGCGTCCGGCGGTTGGGGACGATCGCGATGTCATCCAGGGAGTAGGCACGACGCCCACGCTTGCCACGGCCAATCTCAATCTCGTAAGTCACTGCTCTAGGTTATCCCAGTGCGGCGCGATGTTCTGGCAGGGTGACGCAGACCATGACGACAGGCAATGCCTGATAAATAAGCGAGCCCGCCGCCTCCATAGTGGAGGTGGCGGGCTCGCTTGGAACTGCCTGGGATAGGAATTTACGCCTAGCGGGAACCGTAGTTCGGAGCCTCGACGGTCATCTGGATGTCATGCGGGTGGGACTCCTTGAGTCCGGCCGCAGTGATGCGCACAAACTTACCGCGTGCCTTGAGTTCGGCGATGGTCGGGGCACCCGTGTAGAACATGGTCTGGCGCAGGCCGCCGACCAGCTGGTACGCCACCGAGGAGAGCGGGCCGCGATAGGCGACGCGACCTTCGATGCCTTCCGGGATGAGCTTGTCATCACCGGAAACGTCCGCCTGGAAATAGCGGTCCTTCGAGTAGGACGTGTTCTTGCCACGGGACTGCATGGCACCCAGGGAACCCATGCCGCGGTAGCTCTTGAACTGCTTGCCGTTCACGAAGATCAGCTCACCCGGCGACTCGTCGCAACCAGCCAGCAATGAGCCGAGCATGACGGTGTCGGCACCGGCCACGAGGGCCTTGCCGATATCGCCCGAGTACTGCAGGCCGCCGTCGGCGATCAGCGGAACACCGGCAGGGATGGCCGCCTTCGAGGACTCGTAGATAGCCGTGATCTGGGGAACGCCCACACCGGCAACAACGCGCGTGGTGCAAATGGAGCCCGGGCCCACGCCCACCTTGATGCCGTCGGCACCGGCGTCGATCAGTGCCTGGGCGCCTTCGCGGGTGGCGGCCTGGCCGCCGATGATGTCAACGTGGGCAGCGACGGGATCCGACTTCAGGCGCGTGATCATGTCCAGGACACCTTGCGAGTGGCCGTTGGCGGTGTCCACGAAAAGTGCGTCGACACCGGCGTCGATCAGGGCCATGGCCCGTTCCCAGCCGTCGCCGAAGAACCCGATGGCTGCGCCGACCCGGAGGCGGCCTTCCTCGTCCTTCGTCGCGAGCGGGTACTGCTCGGCCTTGGTGAAGTCCTTGGTGGTGATCAGGCCCTTGAGGCGACCCTGCTCGTCAACGAGGGGCAGCTTCTCGATCTTGTTGGTGGCCAGTTTGTGCGAAGCCTCTTCGCGGCTGATGCCCACGTGGCCCGTGATGAGCGGCATCTTGGTCATGACGTCGCTGACCAGCCTCAGCGGGAAGTCGGACTCCGGAACGAAGCGGGTGTCGCGGTTGGTGACGATACCGAGCAGACGGCCGTCCGTGTCGATCACGGGCAGGCCGGAAACCCGGTAACGCGAACACAGTTCGTCCAGTTCTTGAAGGGTGGCCTCCGGGTGGATGGTCAGGGGGTTGGTGATCATCCCGGACTCGGAGCGCTTGACGCGGTCGACGTGGTCGGCCTGGTCTTCGATGGACAAGTTGCGGTGGATGACGCCAAGGCCACCCTGGCGGGCCATGGCAATGGCCATCCGGGACTCGGTGACAGTGTCCATGGCGGCGGACAGCAGCGGGGTCTGGACCGAAATCCGCTTGGAGATCCGGGAGGAGGTGTCAGCTTCGGACGGAATGACGTTGGTGTGGCCCGGCAGCAGCAGGACGTCGTCATAGGTCAGGCCAACAAAGCCAAAGGGATCGTGTTCGGGCTGGGTCATGAGTGCGCCTCTTACCTTGGTTCTTGGGGGTTGCTCTGGTAGGGGTTGCAGCTGATGACCAGCCCGTCATTACGGGACTGGCCTGTGCAGAAAGGTTCTGAATAAATAGTAGAACCTCGCCGCCGATCCCCATATTCCGCGAGGGCAATGTGAGCAACAGCACCCGGCATCCGCCGCCGAGCCGCTGGACAACCCAACTCTGGCCGCCTAGCTCCACCCGGTCGCGGCCATGAACGCCTTCTCGAAGTATGGGGTCAGGGTCTTCATGTAGGTGGCGGTCACGTGGTTGTCGTCCTTGTAGACAATCACATTGCCGATCACGGCCGGACAATTCGCATCGGGGCAGAAGTACTTCGAAAGGTCCAGGAATTTCGTGTCGGGCATTGACGCGGCGACGGCCCCCGTCGGGGAATCTTCCGAATAGATTTCGGCACGCTGGGAACCACAGGCAACATACGCGCCGGGGTTCTTCTCCAGGCAGGCAGGAACTGGCTGCGCTGCCCGTGGTGTGTCTCGGAAGGCAACCACTTGGATTCCGGCGTCGTTGAGGGTCTTTACTTCCGTGACCCAGGAAGGATCGAGCCGCTCCGGGACGTTGCTCTGAGCATTGGTGCGCGTACTGGTCGTCACCACAACATCCGGCTTCATCTTCAGGACCTCTGCGAGCGTGGCCTTGTTGAAGTCAACGCATGCCTGCGTAATGTCTGCCGCGGTGTCCTCGCCAAGCGGGCAATATCCCTTCGTGATGGACGTCAGGCTCCAATTGTTCTTTGCGGCCATCGTAAGCAGCGGCGTGTTCAGCACGTGGGCGTGCGAACTGCCTATGACCACCACGGACTTCGTCCCGTTCTTGATCCCGTTGGTGCATCGGTTGACGAACTCCTGCGGGTCCGCGGTCCCTGTGCAGGCGGTCGGGAAAACCGGCCAGTCCCCATCAACGGCAGTCATGCTTGGAACCAAGGGCACCCCTGGATCGGGGGTGTACACGAAGTCCCCGCCCACGGCCGCCGCTCCGGGGTTGCGGGCATCCATGTTTGCAACCAAGGCACGGTTTGTCTGCTCGATCTGCAGGGGCCAACCCGCCAAGGGCAAAATAGCCACGGCCCCTACCGCAACCAGCGAAATCGCGCTTCTGCGCCGGTTGGCCTCGGGCCACTTCCACTCCCGCAACGGCTTCTCGATGAACCTGGTGGTCAGAACAGCCAGGAGGAAGGCACCAACAATGATCACTGTGCCGGACAACCAGCCGGCGTGGGTCTTGCCGGACCAAGCCAGATAGATGACCAACATGGGCCAGTGCCAGAGGTAGAGGGCGTACGAATTGTTTCCCATCCGCACGAGCGGCTTGGAACTGAGGATCCGGTCGATTCCGAACCGGCTCTGGGTCTGGCCTGCCGCGAGGATACAGGCTGCGGCCAGCGTTGGCCACAAGGCCAACCACCCGGGGAAGACCCCCTCGACGTCGAGGATGAGCCCGCAGCTGAGCATCGCCAGGATACCGAGCCAGCCTAGGACGATCCTGGCCGACCTGGGTATTTTGACCGAAGGCAGGAAAAGTGCCAGAAGAGTTCCCAGGGCAAACTCCCACAGCCTGGCCGCCGTCGAGAAGTAGGCCGCCGATTGGTCCGAAGCGGTGTAGAGGACCGAATACACCAGGGAAACCAGGAAGACTAATCCAAAGATGTAACGCAGAAGGGGAACGTACGCGAGCCTGAACCTCCTCGCCACCCAGCCAGCGCCCACGAAGATGATCGGCCAGACAATGAAGACCTGTCCTTGGATGGACAGCGACCAGAAATGCTGTAGCGGGCTGGCCAGGCTGTGGTCCGCGGCGTAGTAGTTGACTGCCTGCGACTGCAGCAGGAAGTTCTCAACGTAGAAGAGTGAAGCCCAGCCCTGCTTGATGGTATCGACCCAGCGGGTGGCCGGCATGAAGAGGAAAGTGGCGGCCAGCGTTCCAACGATCACCGTCACGGCTGCCGGCAAGAGCCTCCGGAAGTGATGAAGGTAGTGCTTGATCAGTTCCGTCTGCCGCCCACCGGCATACCGCCGTGTGAACTGCGCCGTCATGAGGAATGCAGAGACCAGGAGGAAAATATCCACCCCGCCGGAGACCCGGCCGAACCAGATGTGGTAGGTGACAACCATGAGGACGGCAACAGATCGAAGCCCTTGGATCTCAGGACGGAACGTTGATTTGGGGGCCGATTTCTGCGTCTCGCCGCTAGTTCGCCGTAGCGCAATCGGGCGCGTGGTTGTCAAATTCTTGCCTCCAGGGTGCTACTCAAACCGTCTACCCTACTGATTCGAAATGTTCGTCGTCAATTGAGACCGCGTTCAACCAACTTCCTATGATCCATTAGGACACAAGGGGCTGGGAGCTTCCGGAGCGTTGTCTGGGTCAATCCTCCATGCCGTTTTCCGGGCAACGCGGGGTCGCTTACGGCCCATCCGGCAGCACCCAATGGGCCGTAAGTGACCCCGCGTTGCTTTAAAAAGAAAGGCCCGGCCCCCTCAAGGGGACCGGGCCTTCTTTCACGCAGATGGGCCCACACCGCCCGGGCTCCCTGGCCGAAGCGAAGCGAGGCTAGGGAGGCGGTGGGGACTAGTGGCTGTGGCCTGCGTGCTCGTCTTCCTCGGCCGGCTTCTCGACAACAAGGGTCTCGGTGGTGAGAACCAGGGCTGCGATGGATGCGGCGTTCTGGAGTGCGGAGCGGGTGACCTTGACGGGGTCGATCACGCCGGCGGCGATCAGGTCCTCGTACACGCCGGACTTCGCGTTGAAGCCGTGGTTGGCTTCCAGCTCGGCAACCTTGGCCACGACGACGTAACCGTCGAAGCCGGCGTTCTGGGCGATCCAGCGAAGGGGCTGGGTCAGGGCACGGCGAACGATGCCGACGGCGGCAGCCGCGTCGCCTTCCAGTGCCTTGACGGCAGAGTCCTCGTCCAGTGCCTTGAGGGCGTGGATGAGGGCGGATCCACCGCCGGAGACGATGCCCTCTTCCAGGGCAGCACGCGTGGAGGACACTGCGTCCTCGATGCGGTGCTTCTTTTCCTTGAGCTCGACCTCGGTGGCTGCGCCGACCTTGATGACGCCGATGCCTCCTGCCAGCTTCGCAAGCCTTTCCTGCAGCTTTTCGCGGTCCCAATCGGAGTCGGTGCGGGTCAGCTCTGCACGGATCTGGGCGACGCGCGCTGCGACGTCCTCAGGCGTACCGGCGCCGTCAACAATGGTGGTGTTGTCCTTGGTGACGGTGATCCGGCGGGCGCTGCCGAGGACCTCGAGGCCAACCTGGTCCAGGGACAGGCCGAGCTCCGGGGAAACAACCTGGGCGCCGGTCAGGGTGGCAATGTCCTGCAGCATGGCCTTGCGGCGGTCGCCGAAGCCCGGAGCCTTGACGGCAACGACGTTCAGGGTGCCACGGATACGGTTCACGATCAGCGTGGACAGTGCCTCGCCGTCGATGTCCTCAGCAATGATAAAGAGGGGCTTGGCAGCCTGCAGGGCCTTCTCGAGGAGCGGCAGGAATTCCTGCAGCGAGGAGATCTTGCCCTGGTTGATCAGGATGAGCGCGTCTTCCAGAACAGCTTCCTGGCGTTCCGCGTCAGTGACGAAGTACGGGGACAGGTAGCCCTTGTCGAACTGCATGCCCTCGGTCAGGACCAGTTCGGTCTGCGTGGTGGAGGACTCTTCGATGGTGATGACGCCATCCTTGCCGACTTTGCCGAAAGCCTCGGCGAGGAGCTCGCCGACCTCATCGCTCTGGGCAGAGATCGCGGCAACGCTGGCAACCTGGGTGCCTTCAACTTCGCGGGCGTTCTCCAGGAGGCGGGCAGCCACGGCCTGGACGGAAACCTCGATGCCGCGCTTGATTTCGCCAGGTGCGGCTCCGGCGGCAACGTTGCGCAGGCCTTCCTTGACGAGTGCCTGTGCCAGCACGGTGGCGGTGGTGGTGCCGTCACCTGCGACGTCGTTGGTCTTGGTGGCGACTTCCTTGGCCAGTTGCGCACCAAGGTTCTCATACGGGTCGTCGAGTTCGACTTCGCGGGCGATCGTCACGCCGTCGTTGGTGATGGTGGGAGCTCCCCACTTCTTGTCCAGAACGACGTTGCGGCCACGCGGGCCAAGGGTGACCTTGACCGTGTTGGCGAGCTTGTCAATGCCTGCTTCGAGCGAGCGACGGGCAGCGTCGTTAAACGCAAGCTGCTTTGCCATGGTTGTGTCCTTTCAAGACGGAAAACCCGCACCGCTGATTCGACCGGAAGAAGTCCGACTCGATCTGCGATGCGGGATCCAGGGAATTACTTAACGACGATCGCCAGAACGTCGCGGGCGGACAGAACGAGGTATTCGTTGCCGCCGGTCTTGACTTCAGTTCCGCCGTACTTGGAGTAGATGACGACGTCGCCGACGGTTACGTCGACGGGGACGCGGTTGCCGTTGTCGTCGAAGCGGCCGGGGCCAACTGCGACAACTTCGCCTTCCTGCGGCTTTTCCTGTGCAGTGTCCGGGATGACCAGGCCGGAAGCCGTGGTCTGCTCTGCTTCGAGCGGGCGGACAACAATGCGATCCTCGAGAGGCTTAATGGAGACCGACACTCGGATCTCTCCTTTACGTGAGGTAGTACATGGACTATCAAACCAGGGATGCCGTGGCGGGCTTACCGTCGTCGCGGTGCCGGTAAGTGCCTGGCGGCATGATTAGCACCCGCCTAGGGAGAGTGCTAATCAAGACTCTATGTAAGCATTAGCACTCGGTCAAGGCGAGTGCCAGAATTCCGTCATGGGTGAACGCCCGAAGCGCCACTTGCGGCTCGAGTAGCTCATTGACCGGCGAGGTCGTCGAAGTCGACGTCCTCGCCGTCGTCATAGTCTTCCTTCGGCGCGTTTCCGCGGTTCAGGTAGAGCACTACGCCGCTGGCGAGCGCGACGACGCCGAACACCACCAGCCCGACGATCGCTGCGATGCGGGCACCGGTGTAGGTGTCACGGATGTCCCGGGCCTCGTCGGTGGCGTCCTGGACGCTCTTTCCGGTCATGGAGTAGGTGGCCGCGTTGAAGGAGTCGAGGAAGAAAATAATGATCAAGAGCGCAATGCAGACAACGGCAATCAAAACACCGACGATGAGTGCGGGGCGGGCATACTTGGAGAGATTTCCGGCGAAGGGACGTTTATCGGGGGCAAAGGGAGAACCATTGGCGTCGTCAGGCTGGCGTACTGGGTTGTCTTCCATGGCATCAACCCTATCCGCCCGGGTGGTCGCGGTTCCCCCTCCGCACTCTATGACGGGCGAGCATTAGGCTGGTTCCCATGGCTGACACACCCCAGGACCAGATTGCCCCTTTGCTGACAACGGAAGGTTGGGAACTCCTGGCATCCTTGGGACCATACCGCGACGGCGAAGCCTTCGCCCTCAACGCGCGCCTGCGCAAAGACGGCCACTCCCCCGCGCTCGTGGCCGCCGTCCTCACCCAATCCAGGCTCCGCACCCGGGCCGAGGCCAAGTTCGGAGAATTCGCCCGGCAGATGCTCTTCACCCAGGCCGGCCTGGAACAGGCCACCCGCCTCAATGTTGCAGCCAGGCACGCCGAGCGATTCGCCAAGGCAGGCACGCGGCACGTGGCGGACCTGGGCTGCGGGCTCGGAGCGGACTCCATGGCCATGGCCTCCATGGACATCGAGGTCACCGCCGTGGAGCTCGACGAGACCACCGCAGCCTGCGCCACCATCAACCTCATTCCGTTCCCGCACGCGACGGTAGTGCACTCCGACGCAACCTCGGTGCCCCTCGACGGGGTCGACGGCGTGTGGCTCGATCCGGCGCGACGCACGACGTCGTCGTCGGGAACCAAACGGATCTGGGATCCGGAGGCGTTCTCGCCGCCGTTGTCCTTCGTTGAATCATTGGCGGCGACCGGCAAGTCCGTCGGGGTCAAAATGGGCCCGGGCATGCCGCACGAATCGGTACCGGCCGGCTGCGAGGCACAGTGGGTTTCGGTGGGCGGGGACGTCACGGAAGTGACGCTGTGGTTCAACGACGTCGCCCGTCCCGGCATCCGCCGCGCTGCCCTGGTACTCGGGCCGCAAGGCGCAGCCGAGATCACCAGCGCCGAAGATTTCGACGGCGGTCCGGTGCCCGACGTCGGGCCCGTGGAGGGATACCTGTACGAACCGGACGGGGCGGTGATCCGTGCGGGCCTGGTGGCCGACGTCGCACTCCGGTTGGGCGGCCACCTGGTGGACCAGCACATCGCCTATATTTGCGCTCCGGAACTTGTGGAGACCCCGTTCGCCCGCGCCTACAAAGTCCTGGAAGTCATGCCGTTGAACGTCAAAGCCCTCAAAGCCTGGGTGAAGGCGAACGGCGTCGGCGTCCTCGACATCAAGAAACGCGGCACCTCCGTCACCCCGGAGGAGCTGCGGAAGCAGCTGCTCCCGGCAGGAAAAGGCTCGGCAAAAGGCCGCGGCAACAAAACAGCCACCTTGGTCCTCACCAGGATCGGCGAGGAAAAGGTGGCTGTTGTAGTGGAGCCCGTCGCGGCTGCCTGAGCTGGTCTCTGAGCTGTGGCGCCCTATTGGGCGCGCGTGAACTCCTCGGCCGCAGCGACTTGCTCCGGTGTGGGGGTGATGCCGGTATAGAGAACGAACTGCTCAAGCGCCTGGATGGTGGCCACCTCGGCGCCGGTGATCACGGTCTTTCCTGCCGCGCGGCCGGCCTTGATGAGCGGCGTCTCTGCGGGGAGGGCGACGACGTCGAACACTACCTTCGCGGCCGCCACCGCCGCTTCGGGGAAGGACAGCGAGCTGGACTCAGGTCCGCCGGCCATGCCGATCGGTGTCACGTTTACGAGGACGTCCGCCGTCGACTCCCCTACTTCGGCTTGCCAGCCGAAGCCGTAAAGCCCCGCGAGGGCTTGCCCGGGTTTTTCATTCCGGGCAACCACTGTAACGCGGGAGAACCCGGCGTCCCGGAAGGCAGCGGCGGTGGCCTTTGCCATGCCGCCGGAACCGCGGAGCAGCACGGACGACGCCGGGTCGATCGCGTTGCGCTCGATCAGCTGCGCGATCGCGGTGTAGTCCGTGTTGTAGGCCGTCAGTACGCCAGCGTCGTTCACGATCGTGTTGACTGAATCGATTGCTGCCGCCGAAGCGTCCATCCGGTCGACGAGGGCGATGACGTCTTCCTTGTACGGCATCGAGACGGCACAGCCGCGGATGCCCAGGCCGCGCACGCCCGCGATCGCGTTCGGGAGGTCGGTGGGAGCGAAGGCCTTGTAGATCCAGTTCAGGCCAAGCTCCTGGTAAAGGAAGTTATGGAAACGCGTTCCGTTGTTGCTGGGCCGGGCAGAGAGAGAAATACAGAGCGTCATGTCTTTATTGAGGATCGGCATAACGGGGCTTCCTTCGCGTAGCGGGTTCTCTGCCCAGCCTAGACGGGGAGCTAGCCTTGGCGCGCCTTGAAGCGCGGATTCAGCTTGTTGATGACAAAGGTGCGGCCGCGCCGGCGGACCACTTGCGCCCCGGGGACCTTCTTGAGGGCACGCAACGAATTCCTGACTTTCATGGGGTTCTCCTTCTCGTGTTTTCGCTTGGTTGATGGGGGCTTTGTTCCGCCTGGGCTGGAGCTCGGCTACAGGGTGGATTCGAGTTCAAAAGGGTCCTCGAGTCCGGCGAAGCCGAGCCTCATCTCGGCTTCGCTCAGCGCGCATGCATCCAGCAGGGACCGGATTTCTGCTGCGTCAACGTCGTCTTCCCTTCCGGTCACGGCAAGCACCGTCCCCCGGTCGCCGAAGCGCGGATGCCAGTCGAGGGCGGCGTCGACGTCGTGGAGTCCGTTTCCGTGCTTCAGGCCCTTGCCGCTGGGGATGGGGCCGATGCCGGCGTCCGCCAGCCACTCGCCCGTGCTCTCGAGCCAGACGCGCGGCCCGATTCCCTGCACCGCGATCCGGACTTTGGCAGCCGAGGCAATCCACAAGCGGCCCCGCATCCAGTGGCATCCCCCGGCCAACTTGGGCAGCGCCTCCTGGAAGCGCATCGGATGAAGGGGTCGCTCCACTTTGTGGAGCACGGTCCGGAAACGCCCCGACTCCTCCTCGAGCGGCACCCTCACGGAACCACGACGGGCCCTCGCGAGAGCCTCGGCGCCGTCGTAGCAGCCGGGCCGGAAGTCGTCGTCGCCCGCGGAAATGGCTGCGTGCGGCGCGAGCTGCCCAAGAAGTTCCACGCCGAGGGTCCACGCCTCGCTTGAATCCGGGCGCAATCCGGTGAGCTCTGCCCCAAGACCGGCGTGCACCATGACAGTATCCGCGTGGCCCAATTCCCCGATGAGAAATTCTCCGCTGGTGCGCTCATCCTCGGGCATGGCCGTAAACCCGGATTCATACAGCGTGTGTTTGTCCCAGATATGGTCTTCCAGCCCGGAGGGGTCAATCGCCAACACCGCGTTGTCGATGACGGCGGGCCGCTCCAGGCCGCGCTTGAGTTCGGCTACCGCCATCTCCACGGAGACACCCGGTGGCAGGCCCAGGACGATATGGTCGTGTCCCGACGCGGCGAGGCGTTCCGCCGTCGGGACAACGTCGAGACGGACCGTGCAGCTAAGGCAGCCGTGTTCCAAAGCGGTTTGAGCTTGCTCCACCAGTTGGCCGTTGCGGAAGATCCTTCGCAAGACAATGGACCCGTCCAGGAGGTCGTGCAGGACAACCACCGAATCTCGATGGGTCCGCCCAAGCCTGGCGGCGGCTGCTTCGCGGCATTGGCTGTCCAGTGAGCTGACAACAGAAAGATGCATGCCAATAATCTTAGATGCAAATCATTCTCATTAGCAAACGGCTTCGATTTCCTGTTTTACCTCGCGGTTCCCATCATGCGGTACCGTACCGCCCCTGCATTAGACTTGAGCCAACCGCTGACGGCCCCACGGCGGGCATTGCTCAGGGCGTTTTTGGCAAATACCGAGGGGACCCACGTGCAGATTGATTTCGCTTCATCCAGGCAGTCGACCCTGGGGGTGGAATGGGAGCTAGCGCTCGTCAACGCACGCACCGGCGAATTGGTCTCGGTGGCGAATGAGGTCCTGCGGGGCGTGGCTTCGCGGCATCCGGATTTGAACGAAGACGACGAGCACCCCCACATCAAGCGGGAACTGCTCCTGAATACCGTGGAACTCGTGACGGGCGTGTGCAACACCGTCAAGGAAGCCAAGGAAGACCTGGCCCGCTCGCTGCGGGCCGTCAGGGAAGTCACCGACCCCATGGGCGTGGAGCTCTTCTGCGCCGGAAGCCATCCTTTCAGCCCGCCGCAGCTCCAGCCGGTCTCGGACAAAGAACGCTATGCCAAACTGATCGACCGGACCCAATGGTGGGGGCGGCAAATGGTCATTTATGGAGTCCATGTCCACGTCGGCCTGGACCGGAGGGACAAGGCGCTCCCCATCCTCGATGGCTTGGTCAACTACTTCCCCCATTTCCAGGCATTGTCTGCTTCGAGCCCGTTCTGGGGCGGTGAAGACACGGGCTATGCGTCACAGCGCGCCCTCATGTTCCAGCAGCTTCCCACGGCCGGATTGCCTTTCCAGTTCCCCAGCTGGGCCGAATACGAGTCCTACGTCCAGGACATGTTCACCACTGGAGTGATCGACACCCTGTCTGAAATCCGCTGGGACATCCGGCCCGTGCCGAACTTGGGCACCATCGAGATGCGCATTTGCGACGGCCTGGCAACCCTCGAGGAGGTCGGCGCCGTTGCAGCCCTGACCCAATGCCTGGTGGACGAGTTCTCCACGATCCTGGACAACGGCGGCAGCATTCCCACCATGCCGCCATGGCATATCCAGGAAAACAAGTGGCGCGCCGCCCGTTACGGCATGGAGGCGATCATCATCCTCGACGCCGAAGGCAACGAGCAGCTCGTCACCGAGCACCTCAAGGAAACGCTGCTGCGCCTGGCACCTGTCGCGGAAAAGCTGGGTTGCTCGGCGGAACTGGCCGACGTCGAAAAGATCATCGCCCGCGGAGCCGGCTACCAGCGCCAGCGCCGCGTCGCGGCCCAGCACGACGGCGATCTTCACGCGGTCGTCCAGGATCTCGTAGAGCAAATGCGGTCCGTTCCGACCTCCTAGCGTTGCCGGCTAACCTCGAGACGGATTCCCTCGCCTACACCGAAACGGTAGTCACCGGCAGGGAGGAATCCGGAGCGAACGCGACGCCGCTGGGCGCGATTCCCGCCATGATGAGCTGCGAGCCCAAGGCCGCCACCATGGCGCCGTTGTCGGTGCACAGTGGCAGCGGCGGCACATGCAGCGTGATCCCGGCGGAGCTGCAACGTTGCCCTGTCAGCTCACGGAGCCGGGAGTTGGCTGCGACGCCGCCGCCGAGCAGCAGATCCGTGATGCCGTTCTCCTTGCAGGCCAGCACAGCCTTGGACGTGATGACGTCCACCACCGCTTCCTGGAATGCAGCGGCGATGTCGGCGGTGGGAACCTCCTCACCGCGCGCTTCGAATTGTTCAACGCAGCGCGCGACGGCGGTCTTGAGCCCGCTGAAGGACCAATCGTAGCGATGCGGTCCGGGTTCCTCCGCGGTTCCCATGTACTTGGGTTGCGTCAGGCCGCGCGGGAAGCGGATGGCCTTGGCGTTGCCTTGCTTGGCGAGTTTGTCGATGGCCGGTCCGCCTGGGTAGCCAAGGCCCAGGAGCCTGGCCACTTTGTCATAAGCCTCGCCTGCGGCGTCGTCGATGGTTGAGCCGAGCATCTCGACGTCGTCGGTGATGCTGCGGATGCGCAGGATTTCCGTGTGCCCGCCGGAAACCAGCAACGCACCGAGGTTTTCGGGCAGCCGGCCGCCCGAGAGTCCCCCGGTGCCACCGCCGGCGGCCCCGTCAAGGAGCCCGACGCCGACATGCGCCACCAAGTGGTTGATCGCGTAGAGCGGCTTGCCCGTGGCAACAGAGAGGGCCTTGGCCGCGCAGACACCCACCATGAGCGCGCCGGCCAATCCGGGTCCGGACGTTACGGCGATGGCATCGATATCGTCAAGCGCCACCCCTGCCTCGTGCAAAGCTTCCTGCAGCGTGGGAACAAAAGCGTCCAGGTGGGCACGGGAAGCGATCTCCGGAATGACACCGCCAAAACGGACGTGCTCATCCATCGAAGAGGACACGGTGTTGGTCAGCAGCGTGGTTCCGCGGACAATCCCGACGCCGGTTTCGTCGCAGGAAGACTCGATCCCCAGCACGAGCGGCTGGATAGTGTGGGAGCGGTTCATTCCGGTGTTCCTTCAGTCAGTGTGAGCCTCATGATGAGGGCGTCCGTGCCGTCGCGGTAGTACCGCCGTCGGACGTGGATCTGCTCGAAGCCGAACCGCACGTACAGTGCCTGCGCTCGTGGATTGTCGGCACGGACCTCCAGGAGCACTTCCACAGCGCCACGCCGTCGGGCCTCTTCGATCAGTTCCGTGAGGATGGCCGAGCCGATTCCCCTGCCTTCGAATTCAGGAACGACGGCGATCGTCTGGACGTCCGCGATCGGCTCAATGCACATGAGCCCGGCGTAGGCCACAATCTGGCCGCCGGCTTCGGCCACTACGTAGCGACGGGTATCAATCTGGGCGAGTTCATCGAAGAACATCTGCATCGGCCACGCGTCCACCGGGAAGAGCCGGCGCTCCAGGACCTCGACCGCCGTGACGTCGTTGGCGGTCATGTCGCGCAAGGTCACGCCGTCGAGCTTGAACTGATATGAGTGGTTCACAGGGCACGCTTCCTAGGGCCCGGCACTTGGGCGTCGGATTCCCGCAAATACAAGGGCGTGGAATCGGGCAGTTCCGCGCCGGCCAACAGGAGTGCCATGGCGAACTGGCCAAGCGACGCGGCGTCGGGCTGGGTGGCGCTGAATTCCTCGTTCGCGTTGACGACGTCCGCACAGATGCCGCCGCCGGCACCGAAGACCGGGAGATCGGGCAACTCCGAGGCGAAACCGACGTGCGGACCGTCCACGAGTTGCGGGAGCTGGCCATCGTTGAGCGTGTAGCGCGCCCAGTAGACCTCCTTGCGACGGGCGTCCGTGGCCACGAGGAACTCAGCCTGTGCTTCCGTTGATTCGGCCACTTCCAAAGCGATCGCGTCCAGGCTCATGAGTCCGAATAGCGGCTTGTTCCACGCAAATGCCAACGTGCGGGCGGTTGCAATCCCTGAACGAAGCCCGGTGAATGGTCCGGGGCCAACGCCGGTGACGATGAGGTCGATGTCCGCGCCACTTAGTCCGGCGTCGGCCAGGAGTTTCTCAATGCCGGGCGCCAGGACCTCGGCATGGCTGCGGGTGTCCTCGGTGGCGAAGGACTCCACCACGCCTTCCATGGCATCGTCGGAGATGAGTGCCGCACTCGCCACGGCCGAAGTATCAATGGCCAAAATCAGCATCAGGCGTTCTCCTCCAGTATTTCCGGCACTGTGCTCCACCGAGGGCCATAGCCGCGGAAAACGATGGTGCGCGGTTCGTCGTCGTCCTCCGGGTCGAAGTCCAGCACGACGTCCTGGCCGGCCTCCGGGCGGGTTGCAGCCCCTTCCGCGCCGCCCACCGTCCGGTGCATCTCGACGTCCAGGCGACTATCGGAAAGGTGTTCGACGCGCTCGCGCCCCCACTCGACCACTGTCACGGAGTTGTCCATGGTGTTTTCAAGGTCGATGTCGTCGATTTCCGCGGCGGAGGCAAGCCGGTAAGCATCAACGTGGACCAGGTCGGGACCACCCGGCCGCGGCCCGTCCGGCAAGTTCGGGTGGATACGTACCAGGACAAACGTGGGCGAGATGACGCCGGCACGGACGCCCAGTCCTTCGCCGAGTCCCTGGGTGAAGGTGGTCTTGCCGGCACCGAGTTCGCCTGTCAGGACCAGCAGGTCACCGGGCTCAAGGACCCCGGCGAGCGCCGAGCCCAAAGCGTGTGTCTGCTCCGCCGTCGCGACCTTGACCGTGCGTTCCCACAAGGCCTCGCTCAACGGGGTCTTGTCAATCGAGGTCCCGCTCACCGGGCATCCGCCCCCGGGGTCTCATTGATATAGATGCGCGGCACGCGTGGGCTGACACGGGTGACAATCTCATAGTTGTTGGTTCCGGCGGCGGCGGCCCAGTCGTCCGCCGTCGGGCCGCCGTCGGCGCCGTCACCGAACATGACGGCTTCGGCACCCAACCAGCCGGCTTCGTCCGTCACCGCATTCCCAAGGTCGATGACCATCTGGTCCATGGCGATCCGGCCCACCACCGGGTAGTTGACGCCGTTGACCCGTACCGGTCCGCCGGTGGCTACGCGCGGCACGCCGTCGGCGTAACCAAGCGGGATCAGGCCCAAGGCGCTCTCGCTGGACGTCCGGTAGTTGAGTCCGTAGGACACCCCTTGGCCTTCGGGCACGCGCTTGCAGTTGGAAACGAGGGTGCGCACTGTCATGGCGGGGCGCAGGCCAAGTTCCGCGGAGTTTTGTCCTTCGAACGGGGACAGCCCGTAAAGCCCGAGCCCCACGCGGACGAGGTCGAAGTGGGCATCCGGGCGTGAAAGCGTGGCGGGAGTGTTGGCCAGGTGCCGGACTTCGGTGTCCACTCCGGCGTCCTCGGCCACGGCAATCGCCTCCCGGAATGCTGCCAACTGCTCATCGGTCTCGGGACGGTGGGGTTCGTCGGCCACGGCCAAGTGCGAGAAGATGCCCACCACGCGCAGGAGCCCCTCGTCCTGGTACTCCATGGCCTGGCCCACCACTTTGTCCCATTGGGCGATGGTGGAGCCGTTGCGGCCCAAGCCGGTATCAACCTTGAGGTGGATACGTGCCGGCCGTTCCTGTTCGCGTGCCGCCGCGACCACCGCGTCCAGCTCCCAGCCCGAAATCCCGACGTCGACGCCGGCGGCAACCGCCGCCTGGAAGTTGCTTTGGGTGGTGTGCAACCAGGCCAGCATGGGGGCATCGATTCCAGCAGCGCGAAGCGCCAAAGCCTCCGAAATATGGGCAACGCCAAGCCATCGGGCGCCGGCTTCCAGGGCCGCCCGCGCCACCTGCACCGCGCCGTGCCCATAGGCGTCGGCCTTGACCACGGCCATGACGTTTGCGGGCGAGGCGATAGCCACGAATTGGCGTACGTTGTGCCGGATGGCATCCAAGTCAATGACGGCTGATCGTTCGAGGACCGTTGCCGAACCCGATGTCGTCGAGGGCTCGAAACTGGCAGCTGCTTCGTAAGTCACCCTCACGATTCTAGTGCCGCCATGGCCCGCGGGTTGTCCGGCTTGGTGGGGCCCCGCTCAGGCGTCGGAGTTGTGGGCGATCGTGGCCGTTGCACGACGTTGGGCCCCTGGCGGGACATCCGCCACAATGTCCTCGAGGAAAGCGAACCGTTTGAGCCACTGGCTGGACTGCCGCTCCCTCCGGGCGTTGGCTCGCTGCCACCAATCGGCGATGTCTCCCCAACCGGGCGCAGCCAGCGAGCCGCCCACTTCCTGAACCGCGAGCGACGCGCAAAGATTGGCAAAACGGAGCCGGTCCCCCAAAGGCCACCCGGCCAGGCAGCCCACGACAAACGCCGCACCGAAGCAGTCGCCCGCTCCTGTGGGGTCGTACGCCGTCACAGGAAGGGACGGCACCCATTCCTCCTCGCCGGTTTCGGAATCCACGGCCATGGCTCCCTGCGCTCCCAAAGTCACCACAGCCACCGGAACGCGGTCGGCAAGTGTGTAGAGCGCAGACCATGGGTTGTCCTTGCCGGTGAAGGCCATTGCTTCGCGTTGATTCGGCATGAAGGCGTGGAAATTGCTGAGCTGGTCCAGCCGCTTCGAGGACCACGCACCAGTCGGATCCCATCCGGCGTCGCCGAAGAGTTTGACGCCGGCTTTCCTCGCCGCCAGCATCCATGGCTCCGGTTCCTCGCCCAGATCCGCGACGGCGGCGAGCGCCTTGGGCGGATCGCCGATCAGTTCTGAGGCGCTCATGGGCGGGGGATGTCCGTGGGTGACCATGGAACGATCCTGATCCACGCACAAGGAGACCGTGACCGGGGAATGCCAACCCTCGAACCGCCTGGACAGGGAAAGGTCCACATGCTCTTGGCTTTCCAGGATCCGCCAGTTGAAGTCCCCGTATCCGTCGTCCCCGAAGGCCGCCGCGAGGCTGGTCCGCAGCCCAAGCCGGGCGGCCGCGATGGCTTGGTTGGCCACGCCGCCAGGGCAGGTCCCCATGCCTTGGCTCCACACTTCGGTCCCCGGTTCAGGGCTGCGGTCCAGTCCGGTAAAGATAATGTCCTGGAACACAGTCCCTGTCAGCAGGAGATCGCAGGCTGAATCGGCCGCGTCATCACGCGCTTCCCCCCGGATAGCGGCGAGGGGGTCGAATCCAATCCTGGGCGTTGCGTCCATGCACGGCAGACTACGCCGCGGCCACGATTGTGCAAAGCTCTTAGAGCTCCTGGTACATGACGTGCAGCCCGACGTAGCCGAGGTTCGGGTGCTGGAAGGCATCGGGGATGGTCGCCAGGATACGGAAGCCCATGGACTGCCAGAGCCCTACCGCGCGCACGTTGCTCTCGACGACAGCGTTGAACTGCATCGCCTTGAACCCGGAGTCCCGGGCGGCAACCAAGGAATAGGCACAGAGCGCCCGGGCGATTCCCTGCCCTCCGTGATCGGCATGGACCATATAGCCGGCGTTGGCCACGTGGCTTCCGCCACCACCCTGGTTGGCGTGCAGTTCACCGGTACCCAGCACGTCGCCGTCGCGCACTGCCACGAAGGTCAGCCCGGGCGCTTCCTTGAACCACTTGCTCCGTGCGGCTTCTTCGGTGGTGTCGCGGTCCCAGGTGAAGGTCTCCCCGGCCCGGATCACGGGTTCCAGGACAGCCCAGATCCCGGGCCAGTCGCTTGCCCGGGCGGCCCGGATCTCGTAGCCAGCGGCCGCCGGCGTTCCTGCTTTGCTGTTTGAGTGGCTCACGTCCGTTACGGTACCAGCCGTCGCTACCGTGCCGGCCCTGTTGGGCCGACTGCAATGCCAGGGAGCTCAGGAGTAGTGTTTTCGCTGGGACGCAGAGATTTTCACTTTGCGGGACTTGTTGAATTTGCATTGGATACAGGAGGTAGCGGTGTCGTTGATCCGTCGCGTGGCCTTCCTGTCACTCCACACGTCCCCCATGGAACAGCCGGGTTCGGGCGACGCCGGCGGCATGAACGTGTACGTCCGGGCGCTGGCCATGGCGTTGGCGGATCTTGGTGTGGAGGTAGAGATCTTCACGCGTTCGACGTCCGCCAGCCAGCCCGCCGTCGAACATCCCGGTCCCGGCGTCTGCGTCCATAACGTCCTGGCGGGCCCGCCACGGAAACTGCCCAAGGAGGAACTTCCCGAACTCCTCCACGCCATGGTTGCCGAGGTCGAGCGGATCCGGCAACGGCAACCGCACGGCCGTTACGACGCCATCCATTCCCACTACTGGGTGTCCGGTGTGGCGGGCCTCGAACTCTCCGCATTGTGGAACGTGCCGCTGATCCACACGATGCACACGATGGCGAAGGTCAAGAACCTGGTGCTCGAATCCGGCGAGCGGCCGGAACCGCGCCTGCGTGAAGACGGCGAACAGCGGATTGTGGATGGAGCCACGCGCCTCGTGGCCAACACTCCCGCCGAAGCCCAGGAGCTCGTTTCGCACTACAGCGCGGATTTCGACCACATCGACATCGCTCCCCCCGGTGTTGACCTGACCGTGTTCACTCCCGCGTTCCGGGCCCGGTCCCGCGCCGAGCTAGGTGTGCGCCCCGGCAGTTTCCACTTGCTCTTCGCCGGACGCATCCAGCGGCTCAAGGGCCCGCAAGTATTCGTCGAGGCTGCCGGCATCCTCCGCAAGAGGCGGCCGGACATCGACCTCGAACTGACCATCCTGGGCGCCCTGAGCGGCGCGAAGGACTTCAACCTCCAGTCCTTCATCACCGCCTCGGGGCTCGACGACGTCGTCACGCACCGCGCGCCGGTCAAGGCGCCCAAGCTGGCGGGTTGGTTCCGATCTGCCGACGTCGTGTTGATGCCCTCCTTCAGCGAGTCGTTCGGGCTGGTAGCCCTTGAAGCACAGGCCTGCGGCACTCCGGTGGTGGCCACCAACGTGGGTGGGCTGACCCGCGCCGTTGCCGACGGCCGGACGGGTATTTTGGTTGACGGCCACGATCCCGCTCGCTGGGCCGACGTCATCGAAGCTTTGTACGACGATCCCCGCACCCGCGAAGACATGGGCCGTGCCGCAGCCGTGCACGCGGAGGCCTTCGGCTGGCACAGGACGGCAGCCATCACGCTCGAGAGCTACCACGCAGCCATCGGCGCTGTCCTCGTCCGCCCAAGCTAGACCCCCGCTCACAAACAAGCCCCTCCCCGGCGACCCTCGCTCACCAATGAAGGCAATCCCGACGACGCCCGCTCACCAATGAAGGCAATCCCGACGACGCCCGCTCACCAATGAAGGCAATCCC